>BEID01000195.1 GCA_002898975.1 bacterium HR27
CCGGCCCGGCGAGCCTCGGCGGCGGCCAGTCCGCCACCATCTCGGTGACCCTGCAGAACCGTGGGACGAGCTCGGCCACCGTAACACTCAAACTGAGCACCAGCCCGCGCAACCCAGCGATGGGTATCGTCAGTACGCGCGTGACGCTTGGCCCCGGGCAAACGCGGACACTCTCCTTCACCTGGCGCACGAACACCCGGACGCCGCCGGGCACCTATACGGTGACTGCCTCCGCACCGCTCAGCGGTGATGCGAATCCGGCCGACAACACGCGCTCGCTGACCGTCACGGTGGTCGCATCCGCTCGTCGCTGAGCGTACCGCACGACCGGGGAAAGGCCAGGCTCCGCAATCGGAGCCTGGCCCTTCCCATTTCGTTTCCTGCAGCGATACCTGCGCAGGAGACAGCGCGGGAGGCGCGGTTCTGCACAGGTGCGCTCGCCGGCATGCCATGCGGCTGCGAGCTGTGTTGCCCGTCACCGTTACCGGAGCGAACACGTGCGGTACGACCATGGAGAGACGAGCGCCGGTTCAGGGCCGACGAGAGCACCACTGCAGCCGCTCTCCGCGCTATCGGATGGAGACGCTACCCCCTTGCGCTCCCGGTTGCGTTCTCGTAGGCTCTGCCTGAGTAGGCCTGCTGTTGACGCCAGTGGAGCGCCGCGTGACCGGATCGACCGGTCGCACCGCGACCAAAGGGACACGAGCGCGTGCCCCCGGCGCTGCGCCGGACACGATCCTCTGGGCGACTCTTGCGGTCGCTTTCGCGACGGTGCTCGGTCTCGAGTCGGTTCGCGTCTTCGTCTCCGACAGCGTCTTCCTCATCGATCAGAGCCGGCGGACCATCCTGCTGGTGCTGATGCTGGGGGTATTCGCCAGCCCGCTCCTCGCGCCGGTCGTCAGTGCCCTGACCGGTGGGCGGTTGCTGCCGGTCGCCACTGGGGTGCTGGTCGCCGCCCGAGCGCTGCTCCAGTTCGTGGAATGGCCGCTGGCCCGTGTGCTCCTCGGCGCAGCCGGCTTCGTCGCCTTCGGCTGGCTCCTCATCCCGCTGCTCCGCTGGCGCGCGCGAGCTGGACTCGGGATCGTGCTCGGGTGCGGGCTCGACCTCGCGATCAGGACAGCGCGCGATACCGTCGACCTTCCCTGGCTTCCCGGCATCGGTAGTCACCTCGTCACGGGCGTGCTGCTGGCTGGTCTGCTCGCCACCTTGGTCTTCGCTCTCGCCGACCGCGGGCCGCTCGAGCCGCGCGGTGCGCTCGGGTTTCTCGCCCTGGGGCCGGCGCTCGGCCTCGCGCATCTGGTCATGGCGAACCTCGGGTTCGCGACTGTCCGCACGGGCGGCTCGCTCACCCTCGCGAGTCTCGTCCTGCTGCTCGGCCTGCTCGCGGGTCTCGTGCTGCTGCCGCTGGCGACGCGCGAATGGATCGGCTGGGCAGCAACCACGCTCGCCGGTGCGCTCGGGCTCTGGCTCTCCTGGCGGGAGGGATGGCTCGGCACCATCGGGCTGCTCGCGTCAGTGGCCAGCTGGACGATCTTCACGTCGACCGCAGCGATCGGTGGGCGGGTGCTGCGGACGCCGGCGAGCACCGGACGTGCAGCGCTCGCCCTCGCACTCGGGCAGGTCATCCAGGTCGCGCTGCTCTTCCGCTATTACACGGCGACCGGAGACCGTCTGGTTCTCCTGGGCCTCTGGGCGGTCGTAGCGATCCTGGTCGCGCTCGATTGGCCACGGAGTCTCCCGGCTGGGACCGTCGCGCTGTTGCCGCACGTGGTGCTTGGCATCCTGCTGCCGCTCGCGGGCGCTGTGCTCTGGCAAGCGATCGAGGCACCCAGCCGCGCGGCGCTGCCGACCGCAATCGGCCGTGAGATCGTCGTCATGACGTATAACATCCAGTCCGGCTACGACAGCCAGGACCGCTGGAATCTCGAAGCGACCGCGCGGGCGATCGAGGCGGTCCAGCCAGATGTTGTCCTGCTGCAGGAGGTCAGCCGCGGCTGGCTGGTCACCTCGAGCGCCGACCAGCTCACTTGGCTCGCTCGCCGCCTCGGCATGCAGGCGAGCTGGGGCCCGGCCAGTGCGGACGGTCTGTGGGGAAACGCGATCCTGACGCGCGGACGACCGCTGGAAAGCGGGACGACGCGTTTCCGCACGACGCGCAACCTCCGCCGGGGGGCGATCGCGGTGCGGCTGGCGACACCTCAGGGATCGGTATGGGTCGCCAGCACGCACCTGGATGACCCGCGCAGCGCGACCGACGTCCGGCTAGTGCAGATCGAGGAACTCCTGGCCTTCCTCCAGCCGCGACGACCACTCGTACTGGGCGGCGACTTCAACGCCGATCCAGGAAGTCCGGAGTACCAGCGGCTGGTCGAGGCAGGCTTGATCGACGCCGCCAGCACGATCGGCGCGACCGGCCCGACTTCGGCCGACCAGCGGCGCATCGACTACGTGTTCGTGACCGAGGAATTCCAGGTCGTGGCTGGCCGGATACCGAGCGTCACTGCCTCCGACCACCGGCCAGTGATCGTGCGGCTGGCGGTACGGTAGGGGGTAGGCCCTTCATCGATCCAACGCATCTACGAGCCCGGCTCGTTGGCATTCGGTCCGGCGCCCTCTTGCCGAAGCTGCCTCTCCACTGGTGTGCCCATGGTGCGGTCAGCCCGCCCAGCGTGTCTTCACCCCACCCAACGTCCCGCGTACCCCGAAGTGGATCGCTGAGGGCCTGGCACGCGAGGAGCGCTCCCGCCACGAACCGCTTGTCGTGACGCGCGAGGAGATCGGTCTCCCCTCTCCCGATCCCGAGCCGAAGCCACGCTGGCACCGGGCGCACGGTCGTCCGTGGATGATCGGACACTGAACGGAGGATCGGCGCAGCTGCCTTCCCGGAACGGTGCCGGTTGTGCTTCTCGCTTCCGAAACCCGCACCGTTCCGGTGACAGCGGAAGCGATGCGAGTACCAGGTTACCCCGCGCGTCGATGACTGAAGCGAACGAGTGATGCACGCTGCGCTCAGCGCAGTTGGATCGCCTGTCGCAGGACGGTCGCCGGGAGACCTCGCCCGCTGGACAGGCTTCCCGCCACCTCGCTCTCTGTCCAGACGAAGAGATCGACCGGTACCGGCACGGACTCGAAGGCCCGGAGGCAGCACATCCGCGCCTGCTCGCGGTCAGCATCGTCAGCGATGACGACGAGGATATCGGCGTCGCTGCGGGGCGTCGGTATGCCATGCGCGAACGAGCCGAAGAGATAGATCGCGCGCACCCCTGAGCATTGCGCCGCCTGCGCGGCTGCCAGCTGGATGGAGGCCAAGACGCGTTCACGGTCGAGGAAACGCACGCTCGCAGAACTCGACGATGGCTCGGGCATCGGCGATCGCCTCCACTGCATCGCGTTCGGTGCAGTACTCACTGGGCAGGCCAGCCGGGCATCCGTTGGGATACCGAGCAAGAATGTGATGCCGATCCAGGCGTCGGGCGGCATCGAGGAGTGCCGGTGGCACGTCGAGCCGTTCCTGCAATCCCTCGAGCAAGCGCAGCACACTCTGTCCCCATCCCTCGCCACCCAGCCCCAGGAGAAGCCCTTTCACCGCCTTTTCCGCCGCCTGGTGCGCTGCGAACGCGGCCCACTCGAAATGCCCTCCTCGCGCCGCATGCTCCGCGTGAGCCAGATCGCGTCGTGCTTGCCCCAACCAGTCCAGTCCGCGGTTCACCCACGATGGCTCCTCGGTCGACGGCCAGCTCGTGTTCCGAACGGATCCTGGCGACGAGCCTAACACAACCCGCGGCACCGGCACCTGGTCACCGGTGCGCTTGGGAGCACACCGAGCCGGCAAGTACACTAGCGGCGGATCGGGAAAGGTGGTTAGACCATGGGAATCGTCCAGCGTCTCCGAAACCACATCGGTTTAGTCCCCAACCCAGTCAGTCGCACGACGCGCGAGGCGCATGCCCGCGTTCGCGGCGCCGACGTGAGCATCAGCGTCTGCCCGTACTGCGCGGTCGGTTGCTCGCAGCTCGTCTACACCAAGGACGGGCGGATCGTCGATATCGAAGGGAACTACGAGAGCCCGATCAACGGCGGCACGCTCTGTCCGAAGGGTGCGGCGACCTGGCAGCTGATCCACAGTCCGCTGCGCGAACTCCGCGTCAAGTATCGGGCCCCCTACAGCGACCACTGGGAGAAACGGCCGCTCGAGTGGGCGATGGAGCGGATCGCGCAACTGGTCAAAAAGACGCGTGACGCCACCTTCGTCCATCGTGACGAGCGCGACCTCGTGGTCAACCGCACGCTCGGCATCGCCCATCTGGGTGGCGCGACGCTCGACAACGAGGAGAACTATCTCATCAAGAAGCTGTTCACCGGTGGACTCGGCATCGTCGCCGTCGAGAACCAGGCCCGCATATGACACTCCAGTACGGTGCCCGGTCTGGGCGCCCGACTCGGGAGAGGTGG
>BEID01000196.1 GCA_002898975.1 bacterium HR27
TGTGCGCAGAAGGGCTGGATACTCGATGTTGTGCGCATCGAGCACCAGCGGGAGATGTCGCGGAAGCGGCAAGAGTCCGAGCAGGCTGTACTCAGCGTGCACAACGTCATACCGCGTCCAATCGACGTGTGGAAGCGCGCGTCGCAACCCGTGGCTGAACGTCCGGGTGAGCGCGGAGGAACGCGACACGAGCGAACGGAGCTGAAGCCATCGCTTCGACCATGACGGTGCTGCTCCTGGCACCCAACCGGCCGCTACGCACTGCACCAGGGCCGGAGCAAGTGCACGACGCGTAGCGTCGATCGGCGCCCCTCGCGGCACCGCAGCGAGCAACGTCACTTCGTGTTCGGACGCCAGCGCACGCACAAGGTGGACAATACGCAGTTCCCCACCCGTGTACGATGGGATCGGCAAAAGCGGGGAGACGACGAGAATGCGCATGGCAACGTTTCCGCAGCCCTACGAGCGAACAGCCACTGTCGGTCGCGCGCGACTTGCAACGGAACAGTGGGCAAGCCACCTCGTTGGCCGGTACCCTTGCTCGCAATCGCGCAGCGACCGACCCCGAGGAGGGCACGATGTCGACACCCATTCCGTCGCCCGCAGCGCTCCTGCAGCAGGCGCTGGCACAACTGTACCCGCATGGTGACGTGATAGTGAACAGTGCGAGACCGGTGCCAGCCCTCCAGAGACGAGCCTGGGCGATCACGGTGCAGCGAACCGACTCGAGCGCCGCCAACCAACACCAGTTCCTCGCGTTGTTCCTCCCCTTCATCCGGGACGAGACCGACCCGGCTGCGCGGTACGAGCGTGCCGCCCAGTACGGATTACCAGCCCCAACGGTTCTGGCACGTGCGGAAGATGGGACGCAGGTCGTCCTTCTCTGCGCCCCGCCGGTTGGCGATTCGATCGCGAACAGCCTCCAGCAGGCACGTGCTCCTTGGGAGGTCAGCGCGGCGGCAGTGAGCGTCGCTCGCTTCCTCGACCGGCTGCACGGATGTTCGCCTGAGGATCTCGGCATCGCCTCGGCGTCGCTGCAAGACTCGACCGAGGCAGAACAGCGAATCGCCCAGCTCCGCGCTGCTGCAGAGGGGTTCCCGGTTCCGGTTCGATCGATCATCGACCGAATACTCGACTGGATCGACGAACAGCTCTTGCCTGATGGACCGCAGGTGCCGACGTTGAACCCACCGCGCCTCGCAGCGCTCTTCGCGGCGAGCGGCGAGATCGCTTATGTTCTCGGCTGGGATCAGCTTGCGGTCCGTCCCCCCGCCGACGATATCGCTGGCTTGCTGTCCGAACTGCAGTCCTTCGAACCCGCACTTCGCGAGCAATTTCTTTCGGTGACGATGGCTGCTTACTTGCAGCGTCGCGACACCTCACTGCAGGATGTGCCCGCCCGAGCACTTTTGGCCCACCTGGAGCGAACGATGACCGCCGCATCCGCACGCGCTTCGCGCGCGAACGAGCCGGATGGAACCGCGCAGGACGAGGGGATGGCGACGGCCCTCCTCCGTGCCTTCCGTGCCGCCCAGAGTGGGCTGGTGGCCCTGGCCAGGCACGATCTCACGCCATGACGGGTTCCTCGATCACATCACGGACGGCCCGGACCCGCCGCACGATATCGGCCAGCGTCGCCGGGTCGATCGACTGCCGACCATCCACCAGTGCTGCCTCCGGCTCGACATGGACTTCGACGATAAGTCCATGAGCTCCTGCCGCGATCGCTGCGAGCGACATCCCGGGTACGAGTTCACGCAGGCCGGTGCCGTGACTCGGGTCGACGATCACCGGGAGATGACTGAGCTGGCGAACGAGTGGCACCGCGTTCAGATCCAGCATGAAGCGTGTCGCCGGATCGAAGCCGCGCACACCACGTTCGCACAGCACCACCTGATCGTTGCCTCCAGCCAGCAGGTACTCGGCGGCCAGCAGCCATTCCTCGACGGTCGCAGCGAAGCCGCGCTTGAGCAGCACCGGCTTCCCTGTCGCAGCGACCTTGCGCAACAAGGCGAAATTCATCATGTTGCGGCTGCCGATCTGCAACATGTCGGCATATTGTGCCACTAACTCGACGTGCTCGGTATCGAGCACCTCGGTCACGATCGGTAACCCGGTCCGCTCGCGTGCCTCGGCTAGGAGCTCCAGCCCACGCTCACCCAAACCCTGGAAACTGTACGGGGAGGTGCGTGGCTTATACGCACCTCCCCGAAGAAGCGTCGCCCCGGCTTCGCGTACCGCCTCCGCCGTGCGGATGAGTTGTTCCCGCGATTCGACGGTGCACGGGCCAGCGATGACGACCGGCTCCCGTTCTCCGATGCGGACCGAATCGACCTGCACGACGGTCCCCTCCGGACGGACAGCCCGCGCAGCGAGCCGGTACGGTTTTCCGATCGACACGACCGCCTCAACGATGGGCAAACGGGCCAGATCGTCGGCAAATGCATCCGGCAGACCGTGACCGTTGATCCCGATGACTGGCACACCACCGTGCGCGAGGACCGTCACCTCCAGTCCGTAGTCACGGAGCACCGTGACCAGCTTCTGCCGCTCGTGTGGATCCGCATCGGAGCGAAGCCGGAGAATCATCGCGACATGCCTCCCTTCCCGTGTGACTGTCCAACGCTCCACAAAACGAAGCGAGCAGAGGTTCGTACCCCTGCTCGCCGGCGTTACTGGCTTGTCGGGCTACGGGTTCAGCGCCTCAGCACCCAGCGCCCCGCCAGCAACGCCGGCGGGCTACAGTAGTACGCAAACCAGACCTGGTGCTGAAGCGAACCACTACCCATAGCATTCGTCACTATAATCTCGTGCGTTCCCGCTGTCAAGAGCCCGCGTGGACTTCCTGGCAAGTTTCCCCGTTCACGCGAGACCGGCAATCGACCAGCGGCTGTGTGCACCCACCCAATCTGCTCCACCGCGCCCGGCTGGCCGTTCCCACATCCCAGGAACCGGTCAGTCGAAGACCAGCACGCCGCGAATCAGCCGTCCCTCCTCCAGGTCGATGAACGCCTGATTGATCTCGTCCAGCCGGTAGCGCTTCGTCACGAGCTCGTCGAGCTTCAGCTTCCCCTCCCGGTACAACCCGAGAAGCTTGGGAATATCGACCCGCGGCACGTTGTGACCGAAGATGGTGCCGACGATCTCCTTGGCGAGCAGCATGAAGTCGTACGGCGTGATATTCATCCGCTCGATTCGCCGATCCGAGGCCCCGACGATGACCGTCCGACCGGCCTTCCGCGTGGCCCGCACGCCTTGACCGATGATCTCGGCGGTGACGAGCGAGACGGTCAACAGCACGGCGTCCGCTCCCACACCGTGCGTGATGTCCAGAACGCGCTGCACCGGATCCTCGCGCGAGGCATTGATCGTGTGCGTGGCGCCGAACTCTTTCGCCTTCTCCAGCTTCCAGTCCACGAGGTCGATGGCGATCACCTTCTCGGCGCCCGCCATCGCTGCCCCCTGCACCGCGTTCATCCCCACGCCACCGGTGCCGAAGATGGCGACCGTCTCACCGGGACGCACCCGTGCCCGGTTGACCGCTGCCCCCCAGCCGGTCGGAACAGCGCAACCGACCAGACAGGCGCGATCGAGCGGGAGATCAGGGTCGATCTTGATGACCGAGTCGACCGGGCAGACCGTGTACTCGCTGAATGCCGACACCAGCGCGAACTGCGCGATGTCCTCGCCACGCTGGTTGTGCAGGCGAAACGTTCCATCCAGCTGCGTCCCTTGCCCGATGAGGATGCCACGATCGCAGATAGCGCCGAGGCCGCTCAGGCACCAGCGGCACTTGCCGCAGGCCGGGATGTAGCAGAGCACGACATGATCGCCCGGCTTGACTTCGGTGACACCGGGACCCACCTTCTCGACGATCCCGGCACCTTCGTGCCCGACGACCATCGGATAACGGACCGGAGCCTCCCCTTTGGCGAAATGCCAGTCGGAGTGACAGAGGCCGGTCGCCACCAGCTTGACGAGGACTTCACCCTCCTTGGGCTCGTCGAGCTCCAGCTCCTCGATCGTGAACGACCGTGTCGGACCGTAGAGGACTGCCGCCCGCGTTTTCATTCCTGCACCTTCCCGCATCAGGTCGTTTAGGCATGAAAAGACTGCGTCCGAGCCGTACCCTAGCATGCACTGCTTATCCGGTCAATCACGCCGTTCAAGACTCCCGAACGCGGCATGCAGGAGAAAGCGGCGTGCCAGCGGTTCGGCAGCCGCCTCTCTCTCGCTTCGGATACCTCGGAACCCATCCGAGAGGTTCCAGCAGGGAGGAGGCTCTTACCCTCTGCCTCCGAACCGTGTAGACTCCCCTATACCGCGTTGCTGCGCGGTGTAGGGTTCTGTTCAGTCCGGCACCGTTCGGTTATCCTAGAAAGCGACGGTGAGCCGGGTGCCGAGCGAACTCG
>BEID01000197.1 GCA_002898975.1 bacterium HR27
GGCTGGGTGCTCGTCGGCGACGCAGGCTGCCACAAGGATCCCCATACTGTTCAGGGAATGGGTGATGCCGCCCGCAGCGCCCGCATGCTCGTCGAAGAACTGGCGACGGTCGACCCGGCGACGAGTGCGCTGGATCAGGCGCTGGCGCGCTACGCAGCACGACGTGATGACGACCTGCGCCCGATGTACGACTTCACCACGTTTCGCCTGCGGCAGCAGGTTCCGGACGAGGTGTGGGAACGGTTCGAGGCGCGAACGCGCGAAGATCCAGCACTCGCTGCGCTTCGCGTCGCTGCGATGGTGCACGCGATCCATCCACGAGTAGTCTACTCGGTGGAACGCATCACCGAGTTCGCGGCCGGCGCACCAGTCAACCCCACCGCGCAGCCAACCCAGAACGAACGCTTATAGCGTGTCCAAGAAAGTTGAACACCCTGGTGTCTCCGCACTGCCATTAGGGGTATCATTGGTATGCGGCATCCGCCGGAGGGTGGTGTGCGCTCTTCCCGCTTGCTGTGTACACCACCACGCGGGGTCGGAGTCATCACGCACAAGGTGGGTTGGTGCGATGCAGGATATGCGAGAGGCGTTGGAGCGCCTGACCGGGCTCAACCTCGGCTACATCATCGAGTTGTATGACGAATATCGTCGCGACCCGTCCGCGGTCGATCCGAGCTGGCGGGCGTTCTTCGAGCAGTGGGGACCTCGCCTCGCCGAACTCGAAGCACCGACGCCGGCCGCTGTCGTGACAGGGCCGGCGTTCGATTTTTCGAAGGTCGCAGCCACCGTTCAATTGGCTCAGCGGATTCGCCATCGTGGGCACCGGGCGGCCCGCTTGGATCCGCTCGGCAGCCCTCCCCCTAGCGACCCAGCTCTGGACCCGGCATACCACGGCCTGACCGATGACGATTTGGTTCGCCTACCGGCCGCGCTGGTCGGCGGGCCAGCAGCACGCGATGCCCGCAATGCGCGCGAGGCGATCGAGCGCTTGCGTGAGATCTACTGTGGCACGATCGGATTCGATTACGGTCACATACAGGAGCGCGCTGAACGCGAGTGGCTGGAAGAAGCGATCGAATCCGGACGCTACCGTGTCCAGCTCGATGCAGCGGAGAAGCGGACGCTCCTCGAACGACTGACAGCGGTCGAGGTCTTCGAGCGGTACCTCCACCGTGCCTTCGTCGGGCAAAAGCGTTTCTCGATCGAAGGCACCGACATGCTGGTACCGATCCTCGACGAGGTGCTGCGCCAGGTGGCGGCCGCAGGCATACCCAAGGTGGCCATGGGAATGGCCCACCGCGGGCGGCTGAACGTCCTGGCTCACGTTCTGGGGAAGCCATACGAGCAGATCCTCGCCGAGTTCATGGGCCTCGACCACCGCGAGTCGGTCGCCCAGACCGAAGGCGGGACGCTTGGCTACACCGGAGACGTCAAGTACCACATGGGGGCCATCCGCGCGACCAGCGAGCTGCATGTCATTCTCGCCAACAATCCAAGCCACCTCGAGTTCGTCGACCCAGTCGTCGAAGGCATGGCACGCGCCTTGCAGGAGCGTCGCGACCAGCCGGGTTCCCCGATCCAGGACGTCGACGCGTGCCTGCCGATTCTCATCCATGGGGACGCGGCCTTCACCGGAGAGGGCATCGTCGCCGAGACGCTCAACATGAGCGGTATTCCCGGTTACTCGACTGGTGGCACGATCCACATCATCGTGAACAACCAGCTCGGATACACGACCGAACCGCAAGAAGGTCGCTCGACCTTCTACGCGTCCGATCCCGCACGCGGCTTCGAAATTCCCGTCTTCCACGTCAATGCCGATGATCCCGAGGCGTGCTTGACAGCAGCTCGCCTGGCGTTCGCGTATCGGCAACGGTTCCATAAGGACGTGCTCATCGACCTTATCGGCTACCGCCGCTGGGGTCACAACGAGGCTGACGAACCGACCTTCACGCAGCCGGTCATGTACCGCATCATCAGCCAGCATCCCACGGTGCGCGAGCTCTGGGCGAAGCGGCTGCTCGCCGAGGGGTTGGTCACGGAGGAAGAAGTCAACGCACTGGAACAGCGCTACTTCGCGCTGTTCCAAGAAATTCGCCAGAAGCTGCAGAGCGAGACGAAAGCTCCAGCAGGAACGAACGGCATCGCGAACGGGAGCCGACGCACTCCCGGTGTGTCGACCAGCGTACCGCTCGACCGGCTCAAGGAACTCAACCGCCAAGCGCATGCACTGCCCGAAGGGTTCCACCTCAACCCGAAGATGCGACGCCAGTTGCAGCGACGGCTCGAGGCGGTCGAGCGAGAGGAACAGGTCGACTGGGCGCACGCCGAACTCCTCGCTTTCGCGTCGTTGCTCGCCGACGGTGTACCGATTCGCCTGACCGGCCAGGACACGATCCGTGGCACGTTCAGCCAACGGCATGTCGCGTTTTACGACTTCGAGACAGGAGAACGCGTGATTCCGTTGCAGCGCATGCCCGCGGCACGGGCAAGCTTCGCTGCGTACAACAGTCCGCTGTCCGAAGCTGCACCGCTCGGCTTCGAGTACGGCTATAGTGTTCAGGCTCCAGAAGCGCTGGTGTTGTGGGAAGCGCAGTTCGGCGACTTCGCCAACGTCGCCCAGGTGATCATCGACCAGTTCATCGTCAGCGGCTGGGCCAAGTGGCGCCAGCGTTCCGCGCTCGTGCTCCTCTTGCCGCATGGTTACGAGGGACAAGGTCCAGAGCATTCGAGCGCTCGCTTGGAGCGGTTCCTACAGCTGGCAGCCGAAGACAACGTCCGCATCGCGAACTGCACCACGGCTGCGCAGTACTTCCACTTGCTGCGCCGCCAAGCTGCACTCCGTGCCGTCGATCCGCGGCCACTTATCGTGATGACGCCGAAGAGCTTGCTCCGCCATCCACGAGCCATGTCGCCGGTTCAGGAACTGGCGGAGGGAAGCTTCCAGCCGGTACTCGACGATCCGCTCGCGGTCGATCGTCGCGAAGATGTGACGCGACTCATCTTCTGCAGCGGCAAGGTCTACGTCGACCTGGTGACGAGCCCGCAGTACAGCGAGGCCCGTCACGTCGCGATCGTCCGCATCGAGGAACTCTATCCGTTCCCAGAACTGGAACTTTCTGCCATTCTGGCACACTACCCGAATGCACGAGACGTAGTTTGGCTGCAGGAAGAGCCGAAGAATATGGGTGCCTGGACCTTCGTCCAACCGCGTCTGCAGGCATTGCTCGGCGACCGCACGCTGCGGTACATCGGTCGCCCCGAGCGCGCTAGTCCAGCCGAAGGCCACGCGGATGCACACGAGCGGGAGCAGGCCCGCATTGTCGCAGAGGCCTTCGCGGGTGTTCCGGAACCGGCCGTGTCGGCCTGATGCGGAAACAGAGGGAGAAGCATGGCAGTCGAGGTCCGTGTTCCGCAGATGGGTGAATCGATCGTCGAGGCCGTGATCGGCGCGTGGCGCAAGCGCGAAGGCGAACCGGTCGCGGTGGGCGACGTCCTGGTTGAACTCGAAACCGAGAAAGTCAACGTCGAGATCACGGCCGACCATGCCGGTGTCCTCGAGCGCATCCTCAAGCGAGAAGGCGAGACGGTCACGGTCGGCGAGGTCATCGCGGTCATCGCGGAAGCAGCGGAAGTCCCGGCCGCACCTGCGGCAGCAACGGTCGGCACGGCGACACCGACAACCCCAGCCCCCAGCGCAGCAGCCGCTGCCCCGCCACCATCTCCGGCCGCCCCGGTGCGGGCAACACCGGCGGTGCGCCGCCTGGCCGAGGAATATGGCGTCGACCTGAGCCAGGTACCAGCCAGCGGGGAAGGGGGACGTGTGACCCGCGAAGACGTCCTCCGCTACGTCGCCCAGCAACGGACGGCCACGCAACCAGCCGACGGTGCGACCGTTGCTACAGTGTCGGCACCAGCACCTAGTGCCCCGCCACCCACAGTCACACCACCTGAGGCTGAAGCGCCAGTCGTCACGCCGCCGCTGGTCGTGCCGACCGCCGGCCGCCGCGAGGAACGGATCCGGATGAGCCAGCGCCGCAAGACGATCGCTCGTCGCCTGGTCGAGGCGCAGCAGACGGCCGCGATGTTGACGACGTTCAACGAGATCGATATGAGCGCCGTCATCGCGCTGCGCAACCGCTGGCGACAGCAGTTCCGTGAGCGCTACGGTGTCAACCTCGGCTTCATGTCTTTCTTCACGAAAGCGGTCGTCGGTGCGCTCAAGGCGTTCCCCTTGCTCAACGCGGAAATTCAGGGCGACGAGATCGTCGTCAAGTACTACTACGACATCGGCATCGCTGTCGCGACCGACGAAGGACTCGTCGTTCCGGTCGTGCGGGACGCCGATCGGAAGTCGTTCGCGGAAATCGAGCGAGAAATCGAGGAGCTGGCCCGCAAGGCCCGCGAG
>BEID01000198.1 GCA_002898975.1 bacterium HR27
GCGAGGCATCGGCGTACCACGCAGCGGTGCGAGCACAGCTACCGAGCGATATCAGCGTCCGCACGCTCACCGTGAGCGGCGATCCCAAGCGGAAACTGGTGACGGTCGTCGAACGAGAACGTCCTGACCTGGTCGTCCTCACCACGCACGGTCACGGCGGAGTTCAGCGGTGGCTAATCGGGAGCGTGACGGAACGACTGCTCACGACAACCCGTGTCCCCTTGCTCGTCGTACCGGCGTCTCGCGAGCTCACATCGTCCTGAGCGAGGCAGCGTCGTTACGGGCCAACCGCGGTGGATCCTCACCAGTGGATCAGCCGTTCCACGTGTACCCGGATGAGCGTCCGATACTCAGCAGCGAACTGTTCCGGTGTCATGTCGAGTTCGGCGATCCCTTCCCGGTATTTCTGGAGATATGCCGGTAGGCGATCGGCTGGCGGCGCATCGGGAACGATTTCGGCCCGGCCGTCGAACCGTGTCACGTGCTCGGCCCACGGGTCACTGTTGAAATGGAGCGAAACGCGCGGATTGTGGCGGATGTTGCGCACCTTCTGGCTCTTGGGGAGCGAGTAGATCAGGATCCGCTCGCCGTCCCACAGAAACCAGACCGGTACCACTTGTGGCTGACCGTCCTGTCGGACGGTGGCGAGCCAGATCACCGGTTCGTCGGCGAGCTGCCGGAGGACCTCGTCGGGGAAACGTGCGGATGCCATATGTGCGCTCCCTCCGCTCGCGTCGCTCATGCGGTATCGTGTCCACCCCGTCTGGCACGCTCACCGAGGCCGGGAACTGCCGCGCGGAGGCGAGACCACGCTCGCTGCACCGCGTGGCGATCGACACCGTGCGCGATTCCTCGCTCCTCCAGGAATGCGAGGAGGGCCTCCGTAGCGAGGTTGCCCGGTGCCCCTGGGGCAAAGGGGCAGCCACCTAGTCCGCCAGTCGCGGCGTCGAAGGTCGTGACGCCGTACGAAAGCGCGACTGCTACGTTGTCGAGTGCGCGACCGTAGGTATCGTGCAGGTGCAGGGCGAGCCGCTCCTTCGGTATCGAGGGGAGCACCGCCTCGAGGAGACGGGCAACATCGTCGGGCGTTGCTGTCCCGATGGTGTCAGCGAGCGCGATCTCGTCGCACCCGAACGCGAAGAGTTCCTGGGCGACCCGCACGGCCTGCTCGGGGGCAACGGGCCCGCTGTACGGGCAGTGGAAAGCGACTGATACGTAGCCGCGAATCCAGCAACCCGCGCGCTTCGCCTGCGCGGCGACGTGCGCGTAGCGTGCGAGCGTCTCAGCGATCGAGGCCCGGAGGTTCGCCTGCGAGAACGCGTCGGTCGCGGCAGCGAAGAGAGCGATCGCGTCGCAACCGACGGTCAATGCTCGGTCCAACCCTCGCTCGTTGGGAACCAGGACGAGGTAGCGGGTTCCGGGACGTCGCTGGATGCGCTGCATCACGAGCTCGGCGTCGGCGAGCTGAGGAACTGCGCGGGGCGAGACGAAGCTCGTGCACTCGATGACCGGGAACCCAGCTTCGCTCAGTGCGTCGATGAAGGCGACCTTGAGGTCGGTCGGAACGGGTACGGACTCGTTCTGGAGACCATCGCGCGGTGCGACTTCGGCGATCGTCACAGTGGCTGGTGCCGACATCGAGCGATACGCTCCTCTCGCTCGGCAAACTGTGGCGGCAAGTATAGCGTGAGGGGGTGTCTGGGCAGCAGTGGTCGGAGGGGGCGAATGGTCGCCGTGGATGGAGCGACGGTCGCGGCCGTAGATTCTCGTCATTATGCAGCAATGACGACCATAGCTGACCGGTGATCCAGGAGCGGAGTGGTGCGGCCGAATCGGAGAAGCGTGGAGGGGGCGTCCTGGCTGCGGTTCGGTGCAGATGCGGTGATCTTCGGCGAGGAGCGCACTGTCTGCGTGGTGAGGTAAAGTCGTCCTGCGCTCGCGCGGAGATACCCTGTGCTCGCTGGTGATGCTGTGAAGAGCCTCCGTCATATACTTGGATCGATCCCCCTCTGTCGCGCGGGCACCCGGTGTTCGCGGTGTGGTGTACGCGTCGATCGAGGAGGGAGACGTCATGTCACGTCGTGGTTGGCTCGTCCTGGGCGGAGCGGTCGCGCTTGCGCTCGTCTGCACCTGTGTCGGCCTTTTCGTCGTCGCGGGACTCTGGTACCTCGGTCGTTCGGGGGTGTCGACGACACCGACTGCAGTGGTGGCACACCGGGATCTTCCCTCCGATTGGCGGATGGTCCGGACGCAGGATGGGCGAGTAGCGGTCGTCGCGACGGCGACCGAGACACAGACGAACGAGCTGCCGTTCCAGCCAGGGTTGTTCTGGTACCAGGAACCGTTGCCGCAGCCCTTGAACCCCTTGCAGTATGCAGGCGTCGTCTACCTCCGCATGCAGCAACAGAACGAGCAGCTCTATGCCTATGATGCGCGCTGGGTGTCGCTGGCCGGCTGGCCGGCTGTCCAACTCGCCTATGCCGCTGTCCAGGGTGGGCAACCCTACGAGGGAATACTGTGGATCTGGACCGACGGCTGGACCGGCTACGTGATGAGCTTCGTGACTCCGTATGGGATGCTCGAGGCGTACGTCGGGGAGCTCCCCGCCGTGCTCGACAGCGTCACCGGGGAAGTGGTCACCGAACCAGGCCCCCTGGAAGGAGGGAATGTCCCGGACGTCTGGACCGAGGACTACTGGCAGGCGAACGCTGGCCCCGGTGCGGAACCAGCGGCATGGGATTGGAGCGGAATCGAGGCGAGCGAGCCGAGCTTCGCTGGTTTCGAGGACCCGTTCGCTGGTGCGAGCTGGGACAGCTCGGGGAGCGACCTGTGGAGCGATCTCTATAGCGGTGACAGCAGCGGGCTCTACGATCCCTCGCACGATGCCTTCAACACGTGGATGGCCGAAGAGTGGAGCCAGGCGCTCAGTGGCGAGAATCCCGAACCGACCTGGCAGGACGATGCCGGTAATCTCTACTGGGAAGGTCCGTCCGGGACGTTGCATGATTGGAGTGCGGACTATGACCCCAGTCTCGGGAGTGACTGGTGACCTGCGGAGGGGGCGAGATGGTGCGCACGGTCGAAGTGCCGGCGTACGAGGTGACGCCGCGAGTCGAGGTCGATCCACGGACGACCGCGTTGATCGTCGTCGTCATGCAGAATGACTTCGTCAAGCCTGAAGGGAAGCTGTTCGTGCCCGCCGCACCAGCGACGATCCCGCAGATCCAGCGTCTGCTCGGGCTCGCGCGGGAGCATGGGATGTTCACCGTGTTCACGCAGGATACCCATTACCCGGGTGATCCGGAGTTCCCTATTTGGGGCGAGCATTGTCTCGCCGGGACATGGGGGTGGCAGATCGTCGAGGAGTTGGCACCACAGGACGGGGAACTGGTGCTCCAGAAACGGCGATACGACGCGTTCTACGGAACGCCGCTTGACCATGAGCTTCGCGTGCGGAAGATCGAGCGACTCATCATTTGTGGGACCGTGGCGTCGATTTGCGTGCACTACACTGCGGCGAGTGCTGCCTTGCGCTGGTATGGAGTGATCATACCGGTCGATGCGACCTCGGCGCTGCACCCGTTCGATATGGAGGCGGCGAACCGCCAGACGGCCTTCCTTTTCCGCGGTCTCCTGACGCGAGCGGAAGGGGTAGTGGTAGGGACGAGTGTGGTGCGGTAGGGGACGCGGCGTTTGCCCCTTGACAACCGGGAGGGGGCTGAGTAATATCGACTCTCGCCGCGTGCGAAAGCGCGGCACCGGAAGCGAAAGCCGGGCCTTGACAAGATGGCACGCTCCTCGCTATACTGAAGCGATGGAGTCAATCGAGGGTGACCCGGCTGCCGCGAGGCAGGGCACCTTGACAACTGAGGTGTGGTTCGCGTGAGGCGCCCCGTCGGCCGATCGTGAGAGACGATCGGTTGATGTGAGGACATGGGCCCTCGGCTCGCCGAGAGCGAGTCTGGGGCTTTGTGTGGAGTGATCCGGGATGGAGAGTTTGATCCTGGCTCAGGGGGAACGCTGGCGGCGTGCCTAATGCATGCAAGTCGGACGGGAGCGCGTGTTGAGCGCGCCGACCGTGGCGGACGGGTGCGTAACACGTGGGGAACCTGCCCGGGTGCGGGGGATAACCCGGGGAAACTCGGGCTAATACCCCATACGCTCGCTGGGTGGTAGGCCTGGCGAGGAAAGGCCAGGCGGTGAGTCTGGCTGTGCTCGGAGGGCCCTGCGGCCTATCAGCTAGACGGTAGGGTAACGGCCTACCGTGGCGATGACGGGTAGCTGGTCTGAGAGGACGGCCAGCCACACGGGCACTGAGACACGGGCCCGACTCCTACGGGAGGCAGCAGCAGGGAATCTTCCGCAATGGGGGCAACCCTGACGGAGCGACGCCGC
>BEID01000199.1 GCA_002898975.1 bacterium HR27
CTGCTGCTGACTGGTGCGATGGGTGACCACGCTGCGGCAGCTGTGGCAGCCGGTGCTGCGAGCGCAGCGCACACGAGCGCGAATGCCAACAACACGCGAGCGAGGTACTGTCTCATGCCTGGCCTCCTCGAAAGTGGTCTCCAGCCCATGCTGGAGTCGTCGTGCCGTCACTGTCTCTAACGCGCCAGATAGGCCAATGCTTTCACGTCCCGCGTTGCCCGTCAAGCACCGGACGACGGGCAGGTGCGTTGCCTCCACTGTGGGGACGACCGCCTTCTCGGTGTGGTGGGAAAACAACGCCCGCACCGTGGCCAGCTGGACACGATGCGGGCGATCGCGGTCAGTCGTTTCAGCGAACCAGCAGGAGCATCGGATGCTCGAGGAGGTGCCGGATCGTTTCCAGGAAGCGGGCGGCAGCAGCACCGTCGGCGACGCGGTGATCGACCGAGAGCGTCAGGCGCAGGCGGCGGACAGGAACGGGCTCATCGCTCCCCTCCCGATAGACCGGCTCGCGGAGGATACTCCCGACAGCGAGGATCGCTGCCTGTGGCGGATTGATGATGGCAGTGAAGTGCTCGACCAACCCGAACATTCCGAGGTTCGAGATCGTGAAGGTGCCGCCCTGGTACTCCTCCGGGCGGAGACGCTCCTCGCGCGCCCGGGCGATCAGGTCTTTCGTCAGTCGCGCGATCTCGCCGAGCGACTTGCGGTCGGCCTCGGGAACGAACGGCGCGATCAACCCGTGCTCGGTCGCGACGGCGATATTGATATCGATCCGCTTGTAGACGCGGAGCTGGTTGGGGGCGACGAAGCTCGCGTTGAGCATCGGGTGCTCGCGCAGGGCGAGTGCACAGGCTTTGATGAGGAGATCGGTGACCGAGACGCGCTCTTCTTCCGGAACCTGGGCATTGATCTGCTCGCGCAGTGCCAGGAGCTCGTCGACCTCGACGACCGTCGTGACGAAGAAGTGCGGGGCTTGCTGGAAACTCTCGGCCATCCGCCGCGCGATCGTCTGGCGCATGCGCCCGAGTTCAACGACCTCGAACTCCGGCAGCCCGGGCACTGGGGTAGGCGGAGCGGCTGGCGCTGCCGGTGCAGCCGCTGGAGCCGCAGGTGCTGCCTCGGGCGGAGCAGCAGCTGGCACTTCCGGTGCGACCGGTGCGCGCGGTGCGGCGATCAGCGGCAGAATGTCTTCCTTGACGATACGACCACCCGGCCCGCTACCGCGGATCTTCGAGAGGTCGATGCCGTGCTCGGCGGCCAACCGTCGGACGAGCGGAGAAGCACGCACACGCTCTCCTGGCGGTGGCGGCGTTTCCTCAGCCGGAGGCGCTTCCGGTTTCGCTGCTGGCGTTGCCGGTGCTGCTGAAGCCGCTGCAGCGGTCGCACCGACTCCTGCTGCAGCCGGAACGGCAGCTTCCTCGAGCTTCTCGCCTGGCTCACCGATCAGCGCGATCGGTTGCCCGACCGGAATCGTCTCGCCCTCCTTCGCCAGGAGTTTCAAGATCACGCCGGAGGCGAACGACTCGATCTCGATGTTGACCTTGTCCGTCTCGATCTCGGCGATCGGCTCGCCGCGCTCGACGTAGTCCCCTTCGTGCTTCAGCCAGCGGAGAATCGTGCCTTCTTTCATGTCATACCCCATCTGGGGCATGACGAGCGGTCGCGCCATAGCGATCCCTCCGTCCTCAGGCACTCGGCGCTAGCGAGCGACCGGTACGAGGGTGCGCTGGTACAGCACCTCGCGCACCGCCTCGACCACCTTGTCCTTGTTCGGTACCACCAGGCGTTCGAGGTTGCGGGCATACGGCATGGGTACCTCGACGCTGGCCACCCGCATGATCGGCGCGTCGAGATAGTCGATCGCGCGTTCCTGCACCGCTGCCGCGATCTCCGCACCGACGCCGTACGACTTCCACCCTTCCTCGACGATGACGAGACGGTTCGTCTTCTGCACAGAGCGGACGATCGTCTCGATGTCGAGCGGGCGCAGGACGCGAAGGTCGATGATCTCGCACTCGATCCCTTCGCGGGCAAGTTCCTCGGCGGCGCCGAGCGCGAGATAGTAGCCGCGCAGCCAGGAAACGATCGTGACGTCCCGCCCCTCGCGGCGGACCTCCGCGCCTTCTAGGGGCAAGACGAAATCCTCACCGTCCGGCACCTCGCCGCGGTTCCGATAGATGAGTGAGTGCTCGATAAAGATGACTGGATCGTTGCCGCGGATCGCTGCCTTCAGGAACCCTTTGGCGTCCTTCGGGACCGCCGGAGCCACGACACGCAGGCCCGGCACGTAGGCGAAGTAGTTCTCGAAGAACTGCGAGTGCGTCGCAGCCAGCTGCCCGAACCCCTCGACGGTACGGACGACGACGGGCGCCGTGAACTGGCCGTTGAACATATAATAGATCTTCGCCAAGTGATTGACGATCTGGTCCATGGCCAAGAGCGAGAAGTTGATCGTCATCAACTCGACGACCGGCCGGAGTCCACCGATCGCCGCGCCGATCCCCAGACCGACGATCCCGAGCTCCGCGATCGGTGTGTCGCGGACGCGTTCCGGGCCGAATTCCTGGAGGAACCCGCGCGTGACAGCGTACGAGCCTCCGTACGCACCGATGTCCTCGCCCATGAGGAAAACACGCTCGTCGCGGTACATTTCCTCGCGAAGCGCCTCGCGCAGCGCGTCACGGTAGGTCAATTCGCGCGCCATCTGGACCCTGCCCCTCTCTAGTGCACCGTGATCGGGTCGGCGTAGACGTATTGCGTGAGCGTCTCCGGATCCGGTTCCGGACTCTCCTCAGCGAAACGAACGGCCTCGGCGACAGCTTCTTCGACTGCCTGGTTGAGCGCTGCGAGTTCCTCCTCGGTCGCCACGTTGTGGGAGAGCAACTTCTGGCGGAAGAGCACGATCGGATCGCGCTGCCGCCGCCACTCCTCGACTTCTTCTTTGGAGCGGTACGTCTCGGGGTCGGCCATGGAATGACCGCGGTAGCGGTACGTCAGCGCTTCGATGAAGTAGGGGCCGTTTCCGTTCCGGCAATGCTCCAGCGCGCGCTTGGTCACTTCGTAGACGGCGAGAACATCCTGCCCGTCCACCTGCTCGGCCGGGATGTCGTAGGCGCAGGCCTTGCGGTACATCTCGCGCACGGCCGAGGCATGCGTGACTGCCGTGCCCATCCCGTATTGGTTGTTTTCACAGAGGAAGAGCACCGGGAGCTTCCAGAGACTGGCGAAGTTCAGTGCCTCGTGGAACGCACCATTGTTCGTCGCGCCATCGCCGAAGATCGCGACCGCGACGCGGCGCTGGTTCAGGTACTTGCTGGCCAGCCCCAGCCCGGCTGCGATCGGCAGGAGCCCGGCGACGATCGCATAACCGCCCCAGAAGTGCTTGGATGCATCGGCGAAGTGCATCGATCCACCGCGGCCGCCGACCAGACCAGTCGCTTTGCCGAAGAGTTCGGCCATGCACCGGCGTGGGTCGAGCCCAAGCGCGAGGGCATAGCCATGGTCGCGGTAGTGCGTTACCAGGTGATCCTCGGGGTCCATCGCACGGATGGCACCGACGGCGACTGCTTCTTCGCCGATGTACAGGTGCAGGAACCCGGCGATCTTCCCTAACGCGTATTGCTCAGCTGCCACCTCCTCGAAACGTCGGATCAGCACCATCAAGCGGTACATTTCGAGGAGTTCGCTCTTGGTGAGCGCTACCCCAGGCAGCTGGCCATCGACTGTACTGGTCATCGCAACCCTCCTGCCTCCAGTGGCTGGGTCACAGCTCGTCCCCTCTCCGAGGGTCTCACGCCAGCGTGAACGCTGCGACCTCCTGACGGTGACACCGGCACAACCAGCGCTTATGATACCCCAGGCCCGAGCTTATACCCAATCTGCCGCAGGAACTGCATCCGCTTGGCGATATCCTCGTCTCCCTCGATCCCGAGCGGCTTGAAGCCATCGGCGACGCCGAGAACCGCCCGCTGCTCCCCCAGATCGGCCAGGACGACCGTGACCGGGTTCGCGGTCGCGCAGAAGATCGTGCACACTTCGACGACGTTGCGGACCGCGGGCAGGACGTTGATCGGGTACGCATTGCCGAGCATGATCAGAAAGCAGTGTCCTGCCGCGATGGCGAGAACGTTGCGCCGGGCGAGCTCCGCGAGTTCTGGGTCGGTCCCGCTCCAGCGCACGAGCCGCGGCCCGGATGCCTCGCTGAAGGCGAGGCCGAACTTGATTCCGGGAACTGCGTTGACCAGTGCCTCGTGCAGATCCTCGACCGTCTTGATGAAATGGCTGTGGCCAAAGATGACGTTCACGTGGTCCGGCTTTTCGATCGGGACGGTCACGAGTTCGATCGGCATCGGTTGCCCCCTTTCGCTGCGTTCACGGCACGACGACTG
>BEID01000200.1 GCA_002898975.1 bacterium HR27
GCCAGCGTACCGGCTGAACTCTGGCAGATCCTGCGGCTGCTGCCGCGCGAGATGGACGCGATGGATCGCCTGCGCACGGCGATCTCGGCGCTCGGCGGCTGGGACCAGGCGGCCAATTCGGCTGACCCCGAGCAAGACCGGCAGAGCGGCTTCCGGGTGATTGCCCAGTCGGCGACGATCGTCGCCAACCTGCTCCGTGTCGCCGAGGGGGGCGAGCCGAATCTGCCTGATCCGCGCCGTTCCTATCCCGAGAACTTCCTCTGGATGATCACCGGCCGAGAGCCGAGCCCAGCTGAGGTGCGGGCCTTCGACCAGACCTTGATCGCCTATGCCGAGCACGAGCTACCGAACTCGACCTTCGCTGCCCGGGTCATCGCCTCCACGCTGGCCGATCTCTACGGTGCGTTGACTGGCGCGGTGGCCTCCCTGAAAGGACCGTTGCACGGCGGTGCGAACGAGGCGGTGATGGAGATGTTGCTCGAAGCGGGCGACGAGGACGGTCTCGAGCGGCTGATCCGCGAGAAGCTCGCCCGCAAGGAGCGGATCATGGGGTTCGGTCATCGTGTCTACATGCGGCGGATGGACCCGCGCGCCCAGCTCCTCAAAGAGACCCTCGCCCAGCTGGTCGCTGAGAAAGGTGACCCGGAAGGGGAGAAGCTCGTCCGGATGTGCCAGCGCGGCGAGGACGTGATGCGCCAGGAGAAGGGGCTCTTCCCGAACCTCGACTACTATGCGGCGCCGGTCTACTGGGTACTCGGTATCCCGATCGATCTCTATACGCCGATCTTCTTCGCGGCGCGGACGGCCGGCTTGGTCGCGCACGTGGTCGAACAGCACGCGCACAACCGGCTTTTCCGGCCGCGGGTGCTCTATACCGGCCCACGTGGCCTCAAGCCCTGAGACCGGTGCGGAGCGCAGGGAAGGAAACGGTCCGTGGGAGAAGTGACTTCCAGCGCGCGTCCGGCTCCGGATGCGGTCCTGGTCGAGATCGCGCGGTATGTCCTGGAGAGCGAGATCACGAGTTCGGTCGCCTACGAGACGGCACGACTGGCCCTGGCCGACTCGCTGGCCTGCGCCTGCGAGGCGCTCCTCCACCCGGACTGTACCGAGCTGATCGGCCCGGTGGCGCCGGGCACCAGCGTGCCCCAGGGTGTCAAGGTGCCGGGAACGACGCTCGTGCTCGATCCGGTGCAGGCGGCGTTCGCTATCAGTGCGCTGGTGCGCTGGCTGGACTACAACGACACCTGGCTGGCCAAGGAGTGGGGGCATCCGTCCGATAACTTCGGCGCCATCCTCGCTGTCGCCGACTTCGTGAGCCGGCAGCGGCGGGAGCGGGGCGAGTCACCCTACCGGGTACGTGACGTCCTCACGGCGGCGATCAAGGCGTACGAGATCCAGGGCGTGCTCGCGCTCGAGAACAGTCTCAACCGCGTTGGATTCGACCACGTGCAGTTCGTCAAGGTAGCCTCGGCAGCTGTCGCCGCCGCGCTCTTCGGCGGCGGGTTCGACGCGGTCGTGAGTGCGCTCTCCAATGCTTGGGTCGATGGGCCAGCACTCCGGACCTACCGGCATTACCCGAACACCGGACCGCGTAAGTCGTGGGCGGCAGCCGATGCGACGAGCCGCGCGGTGCGGCTGGCCTGGCTGGCGCTGCGCGGCGAGCCGGGGTATCCGACCGCGCTCAGTGCGCCGCAGTGGGGGTTCCAGGATGTGGTGCTCCGGGGGCAACCGGTCGTCCTGGCGCGGCCCCTCGGAAGCTACGTGATGGAGAACGTCCTCTTCAAGATCGCCTTCCCGGCTGAGTTCCATGGCCAGACTGCAGTCGAGGCGGCCTTGCGGCTGCACCCGGTGGTGCGCCAGCGGCTCGACGAGATTGCCGAGATCGTCATCGAGACGCAGGAATCGGCCAAGCGGATCATCGACAAGCCAGGGCCCTTCGCCAACCCGGCCGACCGCGATCACTCGATCCAGTACATGACGGCAGTTGCGCTGCTGTACGGGGAGTTGCGCTACGAGCATTACCTCGAGCCGGTCGCCTCCGACCCGCGCATTCCGGCTCTCATCGCCAAGATGCGCGTCGTCGAGAACCCGGAGTTCAGTCGCGACTATCTCGATCCTGACAAGCGCTCGATCGCCAATGCTGTCCAGGTCGTCTTCCACGATGGCAGCCGTACCGAGCGGGTGGTGGTCGAGTATCCGATCGGCCACCCGCGGCGCCGGGCCGAAGGGCTGCCGCTCTTGCGGCAGAAGCTGGCGCGGGCGCTTCGACTCGTCTATCCGGAACGGCGCGCCGCGGCACTGGAAGCGCTCCTGCTCGACGATCCGGCGTTCCCCGATTGGCCGGTCGATCGGTTGCTCGATGCGCTGCACCGGGGGTGAGCGATGAGCTGGATCCGGGAGCGACCGCGTTCCCAAGCGGAGTTGGCACAGGCGTTCCGCGCTGCGGTGGGTGCTGGGCTGGTCGTGCTGCCGGGCGTCTACGATGGGTTGTCAGCGCTCCTGGCGCGGGCGGCGGGATTCCGGGCGCTCTATCTCTCCGGTGCTGCGTTCACGGCCAGCCGCGGCCTGCCCGATCTCGGCATGGTGGGGCTGGAGGAAGTCGTCGAGCGGGCACGCGAGATCGTGCGAGCGACCGAACTCCCGTTGATCGTGGACATCGATACCGGATACGGCGGCGTGCTCAACGCAGCACGAGCAGCGCGGGAGTTCGCCGAGGCGCGGGTGGCGGGGGTACAGATCGAGGATCAGCAGCAGCCGAAGAAGTGCGGGCATCTTTCGGCCAAGCTGCTCGCGCCACCGGAGGAGCTGGAGCACAAGATACGGGCGATCAAGGAGGTCGCGCCGGAACTCTACGTCATCGCCCGCACTGATGCCTACGAGCAGGAAGGGGTGGAGGGGGTCGTAGCGCGGGCGCGGCGGTATCTGGCAGCCGGTGCCGACGCCATTTTCCCTGAGGCGCTGCCGGATGAGGCAGCGTTCCGGGCGGTCGCCGCAGCGTTGCCCGGTGTCACGCTTCTCGCCAACCTGACCGAGTTCGGGCGGACGCCGGCCTTCACCGTCGCACAGGTAGCCGAGTGGGGATACCGGATCGCGCTCTTTCCGGTTTCGGCGTTGCGGGTCTCGGCGAAAGCGATGGAGCGGCTCTACCGGACACTGGCGACCGAGGGAACGACGCGAGGGCTGATCGGGGAGATGCAGACACGAGCCGAACTGTACGAGCTGCTCAGCTACTTCGCCTACGAGGAGTTCGACGCGACGCTCGCGCGCTCGACGCTGCCGGGGTGGGAGGGGTGAGCGGGGATGCCGTTTACCGTCTCCCCCGTCGCGCTGTGGTGGCGTCGACCGAGAGGCGAATCGCGTCTTCGGTGACGCTGGCGATCCAGGCAGCCGGAATGTGCAGGTGCTCGCCACCGAAGAGGCCCGGGTCGACGGCCAAACTGATGATCTCCCCGTCCTCGTTGAGGTGGACGTGCTCGACTTTGCCGATCCGGGTGCCGTCGCTGGCGATGACTGCTGTCCCGCGGTCGATCCGCACCGCTTCAGCCGGCAGGTTGCTCGCCGTCTCGATCGGCTCGGCCACGGGTGGTGGCGAGCTCGGCAGGGTGCCGCCGGTCGGATCGAACGGGGCGAGACGCGGCTCCGGTATCGTCTGACCACTGGCCGGCGTACCCCAGACGAAGGGGACGGTGCCGAGCCCACCGCCGCTTGGCCAGATGTAGGGAACCGTCGCCGCTTCCTCAGCGGTGAGCCGGACGAACTCGGTCTCGACGAATTGCGGGAGTTCGTCGGCCTGCGCGGCGTCGAGAACGAGCCAGACCGTCCCGTCCGGCGCGACCGCGTCGATCAAAGCCCGATCGACGATACGATCCTCCGTCAGGAGGAAGCCGCGGTGGACGATGATCGCCTGTACCTCGCGTGTCTCCGGATCGAGAACCAGCTGGTCGACGGTGCCGATCCGCTTCCCGTCACGACTCATCACCGGGCGGCCGAGTTCGATATGCATCGCCACTCCTCCCGCGGGCTCGTCTGCTGTCCCCATACTCCTGAGGATAGCCGGTGCGCGACACCGCGAAAAGGGCGCGCGACGGACGCGTCGGCCACCGACAGACGCTATACTGGAGCGAGCGAGGGTGCGCATGCGGAGGCTCGAGACGATTCTCGAAGCGATGCACGAGCGGGGCTGGCGTGTGACCGGTCCGCGCCGGGCGATCGTCGAATGCATCCTGTCGCAGCGCGAGCCGTTCTCGGCGGAGGACATCTTCCGGACACTGCGGCGCCGCCAGCCGACGATCGGGCGCGCGACGGTCTTCCGGACCCTCGATCTCCTGGCCGAACTCGGTGTCGTCGAGCGGGTGCATCACCCCTCCGGCGTGCATC
>BEID01000201.1 GCA_002898975.1 bacterium HR27
TCCGCACAACACGCTCGACCGCCCTCGTGCACTGCGCTCGAGCGTGAGGCTCACTTCAAAAGTATACCAGCACCGACCCGCTCCGAGCCACTGACCCCACCCACCTGTCACTCCACTCCCGCACGCGCGTGACGAGAGCACCCCCTTCACCGATCGGCCGGCACGGTCTCCTCCCTCGCTGCCACAACCGCTGCCAGGGGACACGTTCGGCACACCGCCGGGAGCTGCGCGGGCGGCGGGAGCGCAAAACCGCTCCGCACCAGAAGCCGCCAGGCCAGCCAGATCGAGAGACCGACGACATTGCAGTAACAGCCACGCCATGCCGCGACCGGCTTGAGATCCGGATCCTGGATCGCGTACCCACCTGCCTTGTCGTACGGCGCGCCACGCGCGATGCTCGCCTCGATCTCTTCGTCGCTATACGCCCGGATCCGCACCCAGGTCTGTGCATGGTCGAGCCGGAGGCGCTTGCCGTGCGCGACGGCGACCCCGGTAATGACACGGTGCCAGCGGTCCCGCAGCGACCGGAGCATCGCGCGCGCCTCTTCCGGTGTCTCCGGCTTCCCGAGCAACCGCCCGCGCAAGACCACGACGGTATCGGCCGCCAGGATCCAGTCCTCCGGCCGACGCGCAGCCACGACCGCCGCCTTGTGCCGCGCCAGCCGGCGCGCGACCCGTTCCGGGTGCGGATGCCGCTCCGGCAGGGGCTCCTCGATCTCCGCCGGGTCGACTTCGAACGGGACACCGAGCGCGGCCAGGAGCTCGCGCCGCCGCGGCGAGGCTGATGCGAGCACCAGTCCCACGGTTCACTCCACAGCCAGTTCCAGCGTGGCGATCGACTCGATATGGTAGGTCTGCGGGAACATGTCGAGCGGCGTCACGTCGAGCAGGCGGTAGCCGCCGTCCACCAGTTTGCGCAGGTCCCGTGCCAGCGTCGCCGGATCGCAGGAGACGTACACGATGCGCGGTGGCCGGAGCATCAGGACACCGGTCAGCGCCTCCGGCGCGCACCCGACGCGCGGCGGATCGAGGATCACCACATCCGGCCGTACCGCCAGTTTCGCGAGCACCTGCTCGACCTTCGCCAAGACGTACTCGACGTTGTCGAACTGGTCGAGGTTCACGCGCGCATCGTCGACCGCCGATGGAGCTTCCTCGATACCGATCACCCGTGCCACCCGCGGCGCGAGGAACGCAGCGAAGGTGCCGACTCCAGCGTAGGCATCGACTACCACCTCTCGTCCGGTCGGTGCGATCCGCTCGAGGACGAGCTGCACCAGACGCTCCGCTACACCGGTATTCGTCTGGAAGAAGGACGAGGCCGAAATGCGGAACCGGTGGCCGAGCAGCGACTCGTGATAGAAGCGTTGCCCGGACGGGATTTCGGGATCGATCGCGCTCACATCTGGCTGGACGAGGAGTTCACCGGTATTGATTCCATACCGCACCATGAGCTGGTGCTTGACGAATGCCTTGCCCTGGAGTCGCCCCAGTACCTCGTTGATCTTCGGATGCATGATGAGGCAACGATCGATCCGGATGAAGCGGTACCCATGACCCGGCCGCGAGATGTAGCCGAGATTCCCGTTCCCATCTACCGAAAAGCGCGCATGGTTCCGATAGCCGAACTGGTTCGGCGAGGGCACCGTCGGCGAGACCGGCGGATCCTCGAACTTGCCGATCCGCCGGAGTTGCTGGCGCACCACGTGCTGCTTGAGTACGAGCTGGTGCTCGTACCGGATATGCTGCCACTGACACCCACCGCAGACACCGAAGTACGGGCAGGGCGGGTCCACCCGCTCCGGCGAAGGAGTCCGCACCGCGACGACCCGGCCGAGCGAGTGGTCCTTACGGTCGCGCTCGACAGCGACAACAACGTCCTCACCGGGAATCCCGTACTCGGCGAAGACGACCCGCCCGTCCTCCCGGCCGATCGCCGCCCCCTGATACGCCATGTCTTCGAGATGGAGTTCGATCGTTCGCACCGTGCGTGGTTCCGGCATCGTCCCGGCCATCGCATCCTCCTGACTCGATAGTGTAGGGAATCGGTCGGAGCACCAACCAGTCCGTTCCCCCTTGACAGCGGTGAAGGGAAGCGCCGAGTATCGGTCAGCTCAGCCGGTAGACGAGAGGATGGCCGACGATGAGTGACGGGTTGACGCAAACGGTCATCGCGATGGACCTGGTACCGTTCCGCTTCGGCCCCGATGCCACCAGCGAACTCCCGTTCGAACTCGAACGGCTCGGGGCCCGACGGGTGCTCCTGGTTGCCGACCGGGCACTCCGCCCTCACGGGCTGGTCGAGCGCGTCGAGCGCCTCATCGCCGACACCGGCGCGGAGGTCGTCACCTTCGACCAGGTTCATATCGAACCGACCGATCGCTCGCTCCGCGAGGCGATCGCCTTCGCCCAGCGCATCCAGCCGGACGCCTACGTCTCGCTCGGCGGCGGCAGTACGATCGATACCGCCAAAGCGATGAACCTGTTCACGACCTATCCGGCCGACCTTTTCGACTACATCAACAAACCGGTCGGCCGCGGGATGCCGGTTCCCGGCCCGCTGAAGCCGCACATCGCACTGCCGACGACGGCCGGAACCGGAAGCGAGACGACGGCCGTGATCGCGCTGGAGCTCGTGGACCGGCGCCTCAAGACCGGCATCTCGCACCGCTTCATCCGGCCGACGATGGCGATCGTCGATCCCTTGAACACGGTGACGTGCCCGCCGATGGTGACGGCGTTCGCCGGACTCGACGTGCTCTGCCATGCCATCGAGTCGTATACCGCCAAGCCGTACCATGTCCGGCCCCGTCCAGCGAGCCCAGCCGAGCGACCGGCCTATATCGGCGCGAATCCCATCGCCGATCTCTGGAGCGCGCAGGCGATCCGCTGGGGCGCGCAGTACTTGCGTCGGGCCTTCTTCGCGCCGCTTGACTTGGAGGCGCGCACCTTCATGGCGATGGCGAGCCTGACTGCCGGGATCGGCTTCGGCAATGCGGGTGTGCATGTCCCGCACGCGATGTCCTATCCGATCGCCGGAATGGTGCGCGAGTACTTCCCACCTGACTACGAGGTCGACGAGCCGTTGATCCCGCACGGCCTCGCGGTCATCGTCGGCGCGCCAGCTGCCCTACGCTGGACAGCCGCAGCGTGGCCGGAGCGGCATGCCGAGGTCGCTGCGATGCTCGGCATCGACACACACGGTATACCGCTCCGAGAAGCCGCTGAGGCGGTCGCCGACGGGTTGCTGCAGCTCATGCGCGATCTCGGCCTTCCCAGCGGGCTGGAAGCGTTGGGGTTCAGCGAACGCGATATCCCGGCACTCGTCGAAGGGACGCTGGCCCAGCAGCGGATTCTCGTCAATAGCCCGCGCCCGGTCGACGAGCGGGCACTACGCGCGATCTTCCAGCAGGCGATGCGGTACTGGTGAAGCTGTCCCCGGTTGGGGTGGTGACCAGGGTCTGTCTGCTGGTCTCCGCAACGGCTTGACAGGACAGTCAGTTCGACTGGAGTGATCGCCCTCTTGACAGCCGGGTCGCCGATACCGACAATGTGGGTGGCCGATCGGCCACTGGGTGCACCTTGACAGGACGTACGAGACGGCGGCGAGTGCGAGTGCGATCGCCACGGCGCGATCCGCTCGTCCACACGGGGGAACACCGGTGAAAGTCCGGGGCTGTGCCGCAACTGTGACGTCGCGCCGCACGGCGCGGCGAAGCCAGGTCTACCGTCGCCGCCGTGTCCGACCCGCCTCGAGCCAAGGGGGGAGGACGCCAGTGATCCGCTGTGCCTCATCACAGTGAGCCACCGGCAGCCCGCCCCGCGCGGGCTGTTCTCGTTTTCCCAGCAATCGACGAGTGCGGTTCGGAGGAGATCCGACCTCGGACGAGGGAGGAGGGGTGGAGCATGCGTCGTGTGCTCGCGTTGTTCGTCGTGCTCGTACTCGCGCTGGCGCCGGCTGCCGGGGTCTCGGCGCACCAGCTCGATACCGCGCGTGCGCTGGCCGGTGCAACCGCCTGGCTGCTCACGCAGCAACGACCGGATGGTGGCTTCGCCGGCTTCAGCGGCGAGAGCGACCCTGGTACGACCGTGGATGCCGTGCTGGCGCTCGCCGCTGCCGGACTCGATCCAGCCAGCGTGCAGGTTGAAGGCGGTCAAACAGCCATCGCCTATCTCGAATCGGTCGCCGCCGAATACAGCGAGACGGCCGGCGGAGCTGCCAAGCTCGCCCTGGCCGCCGTAGCCAGCGGACGCGACCCGCGCGCCTTCGGGGGAATCGACCTCGTCGCACGGATCGAGCAGGCATACGATCCGGCAAGCGGTCTCTACGATCAGCAGCTGTTCAGCAACGCGTACGCACTCCTCGCACTC
>BEID01000202.1 GCA_002898975.1 bacterium HR27
TTCTTCACGGGTCCACTGGCTGCTGCCTTGCGCGGTCTCGTACCGGCAATGTCGCGCTGGGCGAGCGAGCTACTCGGGTTTGTGCTGGTGGTCGGGATCATCGGCCTGCTCGGTATCTGGGGCAGTTTCTGGTCGCTCCGCGCAGCTCCCTTCATCGCTGGGCGCTGGCGTCGCCAGCAGGTCGGGCCATTGGGGCTCCTGCTCCAGTCCATTCTGGCGATGGTTTTCGCCATAGCCGTCGTCGCCTCGATCGTGATGGTCGCGACGCACACGATCCAGCAGCTGCCGACGGATGCACTCGGTGCACGGTTGCGCACTGAGGTCCAGCGCTCCCGCCTCGAGCTGATCGTGCGCGATATCGAGCCGTGGATTCAGCGGCTGACGGTCGATTGGGTCCCTGGAGAACCGCCTTCGCTACTGGGTGGTCGGTGAGACGTACGATGAGCGACCTGTTGCGCCTGCTCGAGTTCGACAAAATCCGCGAGATGCTGGCAGCACGGTGCCAATTCTCCGTGGCTCGGGAACGTGCACTCAAGTTGGCGCCGTCGGCTGATGCGGCACAGGTCGCGTATCTCCTGGCGGTTACGCGCGAAGCGGTGCGGCTCCTAGCGAAGCGCCCTGGCTTCTCGATCGGCGGGTTCCGCGACCTCCGCCCGCTGCTCGACCAGGCGCGACGTGGCCAGGTTCTCGACGGGATGCAACTTCGGACGATTTTGGACACGCTGGAGGCGGCGCGGGTGGTTCGCCGTCACTTCGGCGAACAGGAGCGCTGGCGTGAGCGTTTCCCGCATCTGGCTGAGTTCGTCGAGGCAATGCCCGATCTTCCCGGTCTGCGAGCCGAACTCGCGCGGAGCATCGGTCCGCGCGGTGAAGTCCTCGACTCGGCTTCGCCCGAACTGGCGCGGATCCGCAGTGCTGTCAAAGATGCGCACGAGCGCTTGCTCGACCGGCTGCGGCGACTCCTGGTGGAGCGGCAGGACGCAGTCCAAGAGGCGTATTACACGCTGCGCGAGGGGCGTTATGTGATCCCGGTTCGTGCTGACCGGCGGGCGAGTGTTCCTGGTATCGTGCATGATGTCTCCAGCAGCGGGCAGACAGTCTTCGTCGAGCCGTTCGAGATCGTCGATCTCAACAACCGATGGCGCGAGTTCCAGGCAGCTGAGTCGCATGAGATCGAGCGCCTTCTCAGGAGGCTGACGCTACTCGTCAACGAGCATGACGCCGAACTCGAGCGACTGATCGAGGCAGGTGCCGCGCTCGACCTTGCCCTGGCGAAAGCGCGCTTGGCGGAGGACTTGAGCGCGACGGAACCGGAATTGATCGACGCGTCGCGTGCTGCGGTGCCTGGTGGCCATCCGCGCAAGCGTATCCGTTTGCGCCAGGCTCGCCACCCGTTACTGGATCCGACGACTGCCGTCCCTATCGACATCGAACTCGGCGAGCGATTTCGCATTCTCGTCATCACGGGGCCGAATACCGGCGGGAAGACAGTCGCCTTGAAGACGGTCGGCTTGCTCGCGCTGATGGCGCAGGCTGGCCTTTTCATCCCGGCTGCGGAAGGGAGCGGCGTGAGCGTCTTTCCAGCCGTCTTCGTCGATATCGGTGACGAACAGAGTATCGAGCAGAGCCTTTCGACCTTTTCCTCCCACATGCGGCGCATCGTGGCCACGCTCGATCAAGCCGATGCCGACAGTCTGGTCTTGCTCGACGAGCTGGCAGCTGGCACCGATCCACAGGAAGGTTCCGCACTCGCGCGTGCGATCCTCGAGCGATTGCTGGAAATCGGCGTGCTCGGTGTCGTGACGACGCACTATCCGGAACTCAAGGCGTTCGCGTCCAGTACGACCGGATTGGAGAATGCGAGTGTCGAGTTCGATCCGGTAACGCTGCGCCCGACCTACCGTCTGATCATCGGTTTGCCCGGCCGTTCCCATGCGCTCGAAATCGCGCGGCGTTTAGGGTTACCGGAGTCGATCGTGCGGCGGGCACAGGAACTGATCGGTGGTGGTCAGCTCGAACTCGACGCGTGGATTGCCGAACTCCAGCGGCGTCTCGCTCGAGCTGGGCGAGAGGCGGAGGAGGCGGCACGGGCGCGGGCCGAAGCAGAGCGCCTGCGCACTGAAGCGGAGCAGTTGCTCCGCGAGGCACAGCGCGAGCGAGAAGAAGCACGTGCGTCAGCGTTCGCTGAGTTCGAAGCAGAGTTGCGCCGGGTGCGCGACCTCGTGCGTCGACTCGAGCGACGTGCTGAATCCGGCGCCTATCCGGAGCCTCGCGTGGTCGAAGAGGGCATGCGGGCGCTCGAAGAGGCCCGACGGCGCCTTCGCGAGACTTCGACCGGACTCGCGAAGAGCAGAGGTTTCAGGGTCGGTGACCGCGTGGAAATTCCAGTGCTCGGCTTGGAAGGTGAGGTCGTCGCCGTTTTTCCTGATGAGGACGAAGTCGAGGTCAGAGTCGGCAACTTCCGCCTGCGCCAGCCATTGGCTGCGGTGCGTCGCATCGACGAGGTCGCGAAGCCGTCACCGCGCGAGATGTACCCGCGCTCGACCGCTACCGCTGTTCTGCCGACGTCGACCGTCGAGCCGGAGCTGCATCTCCGCGGTCTCCGCGTCGACGAGGCGCTGTCCAGGCTGGATCGCTATCTCGATCGGGCTGCGCTGGCTGGGTTGCCCTGGGTTCGTATCGTCCATGGAAAAGGCACGGGTACGCTTCGCCAGGCGATTCATGACTTCCTGCGCGACCATCCGCTCGTCGAGCGATGGGAGCTGGCAGCTCCGGCCGAAGGTGGGCACGGCGTAACGATCGTCTATCTTCGACCGTAAGGACGCATGATGTCTGAGAGCGATGCACTGGTTCGTATCGCCGTGGCGCCGAACGAGCTGCTCGCCGCCTTGTGGCGCGGGGCGCTGGAGAGTGAGGGCATTCCCGTCCTGGTGAAAGTCCTCGGACTCGGTGCTGCCTACTGGTCGACGCTGGCAGCCGAGCATGCACTGTACGTCCGTGCGCGGGATGCCGCTCGGGCGGTAGCTATCCTCGAATCCCTCGCGGACGACGCCGATACGGAGTGGTGAGGCTTCACCGCGTAGCGGCGAGTTGCTCTGGGAGCGGGGTTCCCAGGAGCACGGTGGCACGCCGAGTTTCGATCTCACGGAGCACGACCTGGATGGCCTGGAAAAGCGGGACGTCCAGGCGGGAGATCACGAGGCGGACCTGGTTCGGTGTGACATAAACCCCGGTGCCGATAGCGCGACGGAGTCGCTCGCGGTCGAGCCGGGCACCGACCACTGGACGGATGTACACCTCTCCGTCGCGTTCGAGGATCGAGGCCAGCCCGAGGCGATTCGCCCACAGCCGGAGTGCCGCGAGGTCAGCGAGTCGTCGCACGGGCTCGGGTAGCGGACCGAAACGATCGCGCAGTTCGGCGATGAGATCCTCGAGTTGTTCCGGAGTGCGCAGAGCAGCGAAACGCTGATACAGACTCATGCGCACCGCCTCGTCACCGCAATACTCCGGCGGAATCGTGGCTTCCAGGGGAAGGTCGACGGTCACGCTCGGAGCATCCTCGATCGGTCGTCCTTCGCGGACCTCCTGGATCGCACGTGCCAGGAGTTGGGTATAGAGCTCGAGCCCCACGGCAGCGATATGGCCGCTTTGCTCGGGTCCGAGAATGTTGCCGGCGCCGCGAATTTCCAGGTCTCGCAACGCGATCTGGAACCCCGCGCCGAGTTCCGTCGCTTCCTGGATCGCTTCCAGGCGTGCCTGGGCTTCCGGTGACAGCGGGCGGCGATCGTCATAGAGCAGATACGCGTAGGCACGCAGGTGACGGCGACCGACTCGCCCGCGCAGCTGATAGAGCTGCGTGAGCCCAAGCTGATCTGCCCGGTCGATGATGATCGTGTTCACCGAGGGAATGTCGATGCCCGATTCGATGATCGCCGTGCAGACAAGGACATCGTATTCCTTTTCGATGAAGGCGATGATGATCTGCTCGAGTTCCGACTCCGGCATCTGGCCGTGCGCGATGGCGATGCGTGCCTCAGGTACCAGAGTACGAAGACGGTCGGCAAAACTGTTGATCGTCTGGACGCGATTATGGACGATGTAAACCTGTCCACCGCGCGCGAGCTCGCGCAGGATCGCCTCCCGGATGACGCTGTCGCGTGCTGGCGTGACGAAGGTGCGCACCGGTGTCCGTTCGACTGGCGGTGTGGCGATCACCGAGAGATCGCGAAGTCCCGAGAGTGCCAGGTACAGCGTCCGTGGAATCGGTGTGGCGGTCATAGCCAGTACATCGATGTTCGTGCGAAGCCGC
>BEID01000203.1 GCA_002898975.1 bacterium HR27
CACGATCCGGAACTCCTGAGCTGGGTGCACGTCACCACCGTGGAAGCGACGCTGCACGCCTACGACTGGTTCGTCGCACCGCTCGATGCCGCTGCCCGTGACCAGTACTGCGCGGAGGCGACCGCGATGGAGCGCTGGCTCGGCGTTCCACCGGGAACGTTCCCGCGCAGCTGGGCCGATCTTCAGGACACGATCACCCAAGCCCGGCGCGCTGGAACCGTTGTCGTCACCCCCCTCGCGCGACAGCTGGCTGCCACAGTCCTGAACCCGCCGCATGCCTGGTGGCTCGGCCCGGCCACGCGTGTCTGGCGTTGGCTGACGCTCGGGCTCCTTCCCGACTGGCTGCGCGAGGCGTATGGGTACCCCTGGAGCGAAGGTGACCAGCAGCGGTTCGCCCGCTGGTGTGGCCTCCTTCGCGCCACCTGGCGCATCCTCCCGTCGCGGATCCGCTACTGGCCCGAAGCGCGAGCGGGGCTCCCGCTCCCCGTACCCCCCGACCGGATCATGCGAGCAGGAGCGTGGCGGTGAACGGACCGCTGAAGCTCGTTCGGGAGTTCGGTCTCGCACTCCTGCTCCTGGCACTGAGCGTCGCCATCGCTGGTATCACCCTGGCACGCTTCGCGGCATCGTCTGCTCGACCCGCCGTCCCAACAGTCACCCCCACACCGACAGCGACAGCGACACCGACCCCGACTCCTTCCCCGACTCCCGCACCGCCGGCGATCCGTGCGCGCTCAGTCATCGTGCTCGATCTCACCGACGAGCGCATCCTGCTGGAGCTTGAGAGCCGAACTCCACTCCCTCCAGCGAGCACGCTCAAGCTGCTGACAGCTCTGACGGTGAAGGACATCCTTTCCTCCGAGGAAATCGTCACCATCGAGCCGGAGGACATCGTCGATCCGGCCGTCGAATCGTCGATGGGGCTCGCCGCCGGAGACACGATCACCGTGCACGACCTACTGATCGGGCTCCTCCTGCCCTCCGGCAACGACGCGGCGCGTGCCCTGGCTCGAGTCGCTGGCGAGCGGCTCGCCGAGCCTGGCGATCGGTCACCACAGGAACGGTTCCTCTCGGCCATGCAGGAAAAGGCTCGTGCGCTGGGGCTCGAGCAGACGGTGGTGCGGACACCGGACGGTGACGACGCTCCCGGACAGACGACCAGCGCCGCCGATCTGGCACGTCTCGCCCGGGCCGTCCTGGCGGACCCCGAGCTCTCGGCTATCGTCGCGCTGCGCCAGGCTACCGTGCGCATCGGTGGCCCCAACGCCCGCCTTCTGGAACTGGAGAACACGAACGAACTCCTCGGTCAGTTCGGTGTGGTCGGGATCAAAACGGGTACCACGCCTGAAGCTGGTCAGTGCCTCGTCGCCGCCTGGCGCACGGTCGACGAGCACCTGTTCGTCGCAGCCCTGCTCGGCAGCGATGATCGCTACGGCGACCTGCGCGCCCTCATCCAGTGGGTCGCACAAACGACCGGGAGCGCGCCAGTCCCCTAGCCAGCGCGATGGTACCTTCTCGCAGTCGGCTGACGCCCTCGCAGCGTGGATCCTGAACCGGAGCCACTCGCTCCCGGCCCTTCAAGGAGCCTGCAGACAAGGCACCGACGAGTCGATCCGGCAGTCCGGTACCGACGGAGCAGCAGTGCTGTTATGATTGCCCGCTGGGGCGCGAGCCTCTCCTCCCACACTGCCGCACTCGCGCACGGAAACCAGGAGACCCGCTATGGCACCACGGCAGCCCGTCGCGCGCGCTTCCGCGCCATCTTGGTCAGCTCGCCTCCGTGAGGCGTTCGATCGCAGCGCGCTCGCTGTCCCCGCCTACCGCCGCTTCTGGGCAAGCATGCTCATCTCGAACGTCGGGAGCTGGCTACAGCTCGTCGCCCAGGGTTGGCTCATTCTCGCGCTCACCGATTCACCGGCCTACCTCGGCTTCTATGGCCTGCTGCGTTCGGTGCCCACGCTGACCGTCACGCTGGTCGGCGGTGCCGTCGCCGATCGGGCCGACCGGCGATGCATCCTGCTCGTTACGCAGTCAGCAGCCGCAGCGCTCGCCCTGCTCCTCGGCCTCCTCGACCTGACCGGTCTGGTCCGGCCCTGGCACATCCTCGTCATCGCGTTCGCTACAGCCACGGTGATGGCGTTCGACAATCCGGCTCGCCAGGCGATGGTTCCGGGACTCGTCGGGAACGAGCGCGTCGCTTCGGCCGTGGGGCTGAACTCGGCTGCCTGGAACGCGGCTGCCGTCGTCGGCCCTTCCCTCGCCGGCCTCTTGGTCGCCGCCGCCGGAACCGGCTGGGCCTTCGGCCTCAACGGACTGAGCTATCTGCCCGTGATCTGGGCCGTCTGGACGCTCGAGCCCGCTACGCCGAGCAACCGCAGCCAGACTCCCATCGTCGCGCACGTCCGGCTGGGTTTGCGAGCAGTACGCCAGGACCGGCGGCTGCTCGGGCTCCTCACGCTGCTGGCAGTTCCGACGTTTCTCGGCCGGCCGTATCTCCAGCTCATGCCCGTCTTCGCCCGGGATGTTCTGCACACCAGTGCCGCTGGCTATGGGATGCTCATGGGGATCAACGGTGCCGGGGCGCTCAGCGGCGCTCTCCTCGTCGGCACGCTGAGCGAACGAGGACGACGGGGCAAGCTCCTCTTTTTCGTCAACATCATCTTCGCGAGCGCGCTCGTCGCCTTCGCGCTGTCGCAGTGGGTCATGCTGTCGGCCACGTTGCTCTTCCTCATCGGTGCCAGCCAGACCCTGCTCATGGCACTGACCAACACGCTGATCCAGCTGACCGTGCCGGACGAGTTCCGTGGTCGTGTCATGGCACTCTACACCGTGATCCCGATGGGGTTCATGCCGCTCGGCACCATGGCGCTCGGTGGGATCGGGGACATCGTCGGTGTGCCGCTAACTGTGGCGGTCGCCGCTGCCATCGCGCTCGGATTCACGCTCGTCGGCCGTCGGTTGTTCCCCGAGGTCTATCACCTGACTTAACGGCTCGTGGCTGGCTCCGCTGCCAGCTCGGCCTGGAGGGTCAGGAGCTTGCCCTGCCGCACCACCCCGAGTGTGACGGTGCTCCCGACCGGGGCACGGCTCAACAATCGCTGGAGATCCGTCGGTGAGCGGAGCGGCACGCCGTGCAGGCTGACGATGATGTCACCAGCCCGCAATCCGGCGCGCGCTGCCGGGCTGCCCTCGACCACCTGGAGGACCGCCACTCCAGCGGCACGCGGCTCGCCCCGTTCAGGCACGTACCGGCCAGGCACCGAACGCAGCTCACCAACGACACCGAGCCAGGCCCGACGTACACGCCCCTCGCGGAGGAGTTGCCCAACCACCCATTGGGCGGTGTTCGCAGGAACGGCGAAGCTCAGCCCCTGTGCGCCGGCGACGATCGCGGTATTGACACCGATGACCGTGCCACGCGTGTCGACGAGCGGCCCACCGGAATTGCCCGGATTGAGCGGCGCATCGGTCTGGATCACATTCTCGATCAGCCGCCCGTCCGGGCCACGCAAGGAGCGGCCGAGCGCCGAAACCACACCAGTGACCACGCTGGCCTGGAGACCGAGCGGATTGCCGATCGCGATCACCAGCTGCCCGACCTGCAAACGGTCCGAGTCACCCAGCTCGGCAACCGGCAAGCCGGAGGCCTGAACCCGCACGACGGCGAGATCGGTCGCCGGATCCTCGCCGACCAGCTGGGCCGGCAACTCGGTCCCGTCGGCGAGCGACACGACGATCCGGCGAGCCCGATGGACGACGTGGCTGTTCGTCAGAACATACCCGTCTGGTGCGATGAGGAACCCAGAGCCAGCACCCGGCACCTCGGCCACCCGCTGCGGCATGCCGAGCGAGCGGACGACGTGCAGGCCGACGACGGCCGGTGCCACACGCTGCACAACGCGGACGACGGCCTGAGAAAAGGCATCGAGCAGCGTCTCGGGCTCGACCGGGGTTACGGTGTCACCGGTCTCGAACCCATGCCCCTCATGAGCGATCGGCTCGACGTGAAACAGCTTGCGCAGCATGGATTGATGACCTCCTCAATTCTCGAGTTGGGCTGGGACGACGCATCCGGGCCTCGGCTCACTCGATATCCGGTGCGGCCTGCCGGAGTTCCTGGACGCGGACGAGTGCCTGCCGCAACTCCTCGAGCCACTCCGCCTGATGGCGAGCGACCAGCCGTACGCACCAGGCGAGCGCCTCGCTCCGGCTCCGCGCGATCCCTGCTTCCACCAGCGTGTCGAGCACTTGCCGTTCCGGAAGCCGCAGTCGCGTCATCACCGG
>BEID01000204.1 GCA_002898975.1 bacterium HR27
CGACGCCGCAGCGATACTGGCGCAACGGCGATCCCCCTGCACGACGGCGGTCGCGAACGCCGGATCGAACCCCGGAAGCGGCAATCCGTCGTAGAGGACATGGTCGACGGGACCGAGCCGCACAAGCGCACGGCGCATGGCTAAAGCCGTCGCGGCGACGATGCCATAACGATCGATTTCACGATGCGACGCAGCACCGAGCGCCCACGCGGTGGCGTGGGCGCGAATCCAGTCCGCCAAACGCTGGCGTTGGAGCGGTGTCAGGCGCTTCGAATCGGCGAAAAGCTCAGGAAGACACGTACCGGGAGGAAAGACACACGCAGCAGCTACGACCGGGCCGGCCAACGCTCCACGACCCACTTCATCCAGGCCGGCGACCCGGAAGTACCCGAGACGCCAGAGGCGCTCCTCGTAGACGAACGTCGGCAGCTCGCCTCGACCGCCTGCACCGCAGCTGGACGAGGCGAGCTGCTTCCCCATGCTCCCACCTCAGCGCAGGTAGCTGCCTTCCGGCCGCCGCCGCTCCTTCAGACGGGCCGCCTTACCCGAGCGCTCGCGCAGGTAGTAGAGACGCGCCCGGCGCACCTTGCCGTGCCGCACGACTTCGATCTTCTCGATGAGCGGACTGTGCAGCGGGAACGTCCGTTCCACGCCAATACCATGCGAAGCGATGCGACGGACCGTGAAGGTCGCATCAGTGCCACCACCGCGCTTGCGGATCACGACACCTTCGAACGGCTGGATCCGCGTATTGTTTCCCTCCACGACGCGGTAGTGCACCCGGACCGTATCCCCCGGACTGAACGGTGGAAGATCGGTCCTCATGTACTGCTCCTGAACGCTGCGAATCAGGTCCTGCATGGCTGCTGTCCTTCACACATCCGTGTCGTACCCGAATGCTACGCATCACGAAACGGCCGCCAGGGCGCGGCCATTCGGCAGTATAGCAAACCCGTCGCAGCTGCGCTCGCGCGCAGTGCTTCTCCGCACTCGCGCAGCCATCTGGCACCCCGTGCTTGGCGAACGGTGCCCACCAGGCAACCGCCGGGCAGTCATGCTGGCTTCAGGAAACTCACGGTGTCCTGTGCCCACGGGGCGGTGGCCAATGCACGGATACGGTTCGTCGAAACTGGTTCCGCCAGAGGATAAGCCGACATGCCGCGTCTATCTGAAAAAGAGGGCGAAACCACCGCTCCCTACTGCATGCACCGAATTGACAACCGGCAAGGAAACGTGTACGATCGGCCTGTCAGGAGCGCTGCCGTGAAGTCACCGCATCCGGATGACCCGTCGCTCGTTATAGACATTGGAGGAGAGCGAATGTCGGGCTCAGTCGCCCTGTCTGCGGTAGACGAGATACGGTGTGTCGCCCGCGCGAAGGCGGGCGACGAGGAAGCGTTCGCGCTCTTGTATCAAAAGTACGAACGTACGATCTACCAGTTCGTCTACCGGATGGTCGGCAATGCCGACGATGCGAGTGACCTGACCCAAGAATGTTTTATCCGCGCCTACAAGGCTCTTCCGCAAACGACCGACGATCTCAATATCGGAGCCTGGCTGCGGCGCATCGCCGCGAACGTCTGTTTGGACGCACTCCGCCGGCGCAATCGCTTGCGCTGGCTTCGGCTGGACCAGCTCAGTCCCTGGCAGGGAAGCGCCGCCCGGAGCGCCGGCACAGGCGATCCGGAGCGCGCTCTGTTGCAGACGGAAACGCAGGACCTGGTCGAGCGGATCCTCCAGCGACTGCAGCCGCGCTATCGAGCCGTCCTCATCCTCCGCGAATACGAAGGCTACTCGATCGACGAGATCGCCGATTTGCTCGGGACCTCCCGATCGGCAGCAAAATCGTTGCTGTTCCGGGCTCGTGAGGAGTTCCGTCGCCTGTATCACGACATGGAGGCATCGACGCCCGGATGAGTTCATTGCGCTGTCGTTCCTATCGCCCACTCTTATCGGCCTACCTCGACGGCGACCTGTCGGACGAGGAGCGACAGCGTTTGCTCGCTCACCTGGCGACCTGCGAGGACTGTCGGGCTCGCCTCTCTGAGTATCAGGAATTGCGGGAGCGGCTTCGCCGTCTTCCTCCATCGCCACCACCGCCTCGCTCGTTACAGCGCGAAGTGTGGCAACGAGTCGCCCAGGAAGAACGGAAAAGCATCCCCCGAGCACGAGCCCGTTTCGCCTTGGCAACGAGTGCCCTGGGTCTTGTCGTCCTCCTCATCGCCCTGGTGACCGCCGGTATCGGATACCAGCGAGCCCAACCACCGCGCATCATCACCTCCAGTCCAGCAGTCTCTTCCACGCAACGCTGGCCCATCTATCAGCCGGTCGAAATTACGTTCTCCAAACCGATGAACGAGGAGTCCGTACTGCGGAATTTGCGCATTTCGCCTCCCGGCGAACGCCAGCGGTTGCCGACCAGCTGGAGGGGTACGACACTCATCATCGGCGCAGACGCAGAACGCCGCGTGTCATTGCTGCCCGATACGGTCTACCGAATCGCGATTCTGCCTGATGCAGAGGACCGTTTCGGGCATCCGCTCGGTACTCCCTTCGTCCTGACTTTCCAAACCACCAGTGCCATCGCCCACACCCAGGAAACACCGGTCGCTACACCGCTCCCATCGCCGACACCACGCTCGACGCCGAGTCCGGAACGGCCAGCCGAAGTGCTGATCCTCTCACCGACGCCGACACAGGCTGAAGCGAAGCAGGACGACACGTCCCCGGTTGCCCCGATCGTCCCCGAGCCTGCACAGAATCGCTCGGCCGATGAGGGACACGCTCTCCCTCCCGCCCCCACACCGGCCCCCCCCCCCCCCCCCACACCCGCTCCCACCCCCCCACCCCCCCCCCCCCCCCCCACCCCCCTGCCGGTCGCCTCACCGATGCCGACGACTGCGCCGTCGCCGACACCAGGCACTCCGGAACCGATACCGGTCACCGGAGCCTTCGCGCGTATCTATTGGGCTGACGAAGCGATTCAACAGCGACTCGGCCAGCCGATCTCCCCCGCCTTCGTCGTCAATGCTGCGGAACTGGCATTCCAGCGCGGCATCATGCTCGAACGCTTCGATACGCTCGAAATCTACATTCTGGACGCGGCTGGCAGCTGGACGAAGGTTCCCGAACCACAACCGGTCGACCCACCACTCGAATTCCGCTCCGTCGAACCGAACTTGTGGGCACCTGGGGGTACCTTCGGCCAGGTGTGGGAGGAAAAGGCGTTAGCGCAGTCACTCGGATACGCCACGGAGGGCGACGTGCATGTCATGTCCACCGGTGCACGGATTCAGCGGTTCGAGCATGGGACGCTCATCCTGAGCGACCGTGGATTCGTCTACGCGCTCTTCGACGACGGCACCTGGCAACAGTTCCCCGTTAACGAGTAGCACTCGTAGTCAACGAACGGCTGCTTGCAGGAGGACAGCCACCGCGTCGTACAGCGCGTGGGTCAGGACACAAGCCGTCGTACCGAACCACCGTCGTTCCAAACCGAGGAGAAGCGCGAGCCCTGCCACACCGAGCGTCACGACCGAGAGCTCGTACTGGACGTGAACGAGCGTGAAGAGCACTGCCGTCAGCCCGAGACCATAACGCGGTTGGATGGCGCCGCGAAACAACAGTTCTTCCCCCACCCCCGCAAGCAGGCCGAGAAACAATGCCCAACCTGGTGAACCGAACTCGGTGGCCAGCGGGACCATACGGTTTTCGATCCGTGCAACAACATCGGGCTGTACCACACTCGCCGCCACACTACTCGCCAGGGAAACCGCGAACAAACCTGCCGTGAAGAGGACAGCCCAAAGCACCTCGCGCCGACTCGGCCACCGCAGACCCAGTCGATGCATGGCATCGGCGACACCACGTGAGAACGGAAAGCCAACCAGAACGAACGCCAACAGCACTTCCGCGATCCCTTGCGCGATGAGTTGCTCGCGTCTGATGTCGATCGCCGGCAGGGTACTGGAACGAAGCAGCGCTCCGAGGAGCACACCGATCGTTCCCTGGAGAATCGCCAGACCGAGCGCGTCAGCGATCGAGTGCGGATCGATCGGTATCCACCGTGCGATGAGAGCGCGATACGGATACCACCACGCAAGCAGAACGAGGAGACCACCCAGCACACCCGCCACCACCAGTGCCTGCACACCGCGGTACCACCCGAGCAGGCCAGCACCCAGGAGCAGGACGCCACTACCGACCAA
>BEID01000205.1 GCA_002898975.1 bacterium HR27
GATAGAGGGAATTCGTGAAATAGACGCGCCGTCCATCGCGGCTCACCTCGACCATCTGCGGGCCGCCGTTGAGCGGACCGGAGACCGCCGGGTGGCCAGCGCGCCGGACGATGCCGCCGATCTGGAGTACACCGGTGAGCTTCGGTTCGAGCGGGTTGGACACGTCGTACTGGCGCAGTTCGCCAGTGCCCCAGCACGACACGTAGAGGAAGCGATCGTCGACACTGAGATCGATGTCTGTCACGAGCGGGGGCACGGCCTTGAACGGCTTAAGAATGTCCGGTAGCTGACTCTCCTCTGCGGGCTCGGCTGGAATCTCGATGACCTTCTGGATCTTCCACTCCCCGTTGTGGCGGTACCAGAGCCAGATGGAGGAAGAGAGGTCCTTCAAGCTGACGACGAAATTCACGAAACCATAAGCCTTTGTGGGGTCGTGGGCCGGACGGAGTTCGAGGGCCATCTGATGGTCAGGGCCGACATCGAGTGCCTGAAGCCGGCGACGCCGGTGCAAGTCCCAAATATGAATACGGTGACCGTATTTCCCGGCCAGGAGTTCCTCTCCGAGTACGCCGTTTTCGACCATCCGCGGTGTGCCCCACTCGCTCGTGATCATCGTGTCGTAGCCGAGGTGCCACCAGAAGTCGTAGTGGAGATACTGGTCGCCACGATAGATCTCCCACCGTCCGAGCACCTCGAACGTGTCATGGTCGAGGATGAAAATGCCACCGGGGCCTTCTCCTTCCGGAGTCCCGAGTGCCGAAATGTAGATGCCGTCCGGACCGCAGTGCACGGTGTGGGGCCGGGCGTAATAGGCGCGCTCGTAAAGTTCTTCCGGCTCGATCACCTTGACGACGCGCGGTGCGGTCGGATCTTCCTTCGTATCGAGGATCGTGATGTGCGAACTCCGGATGTCCGGGACGACGAGGTAGCGGCGTTCGACGTGTGGGTGCGGTGCATTCGGGCAGAGCATCGAGCTGCACGCGTTCCATCCGAAGTGGTGCAACTCACCACCAGTGTAGGGCATCTCGGTGGTGCCCACGATCTTGCCGTAGGTGCTGGATGAGGGATCGACGTCGACGACGCACATCGCGTCAGGCCGGCCATCGCCGTTGGGGTTGATGCGGACGACGTAGGCGAGCTTTTCCGGCGGTGCTTTCATGGCGAGACGGGGTGACGGGTAGAACGTCGGATCTGGACGCCAGGTCGCCATCGCTGCACCTCCTGTTCTTCCCTGCCGTCTACACTCTCGCCGAAGATCGCGCAACCGTTCACTCGGGCGCCTCTCGCTCAGTGAGTGCGGCACGGCGGCGCTCGCGTTCGTATTTCTGCACCGCGGCCTTCAGGACACTGAGAGCCAAGGAGGCGCACTTGGGGCGCGATCGGGCTGCCTCCACGCCGACGAGATCCTGGACGAGCGTAAAGTCCGCTGCCGCGACACGACCGACCGTCCAGTGTCCTTCATGAAGTCGTTCCATCAACAAGGAAGCCGCAGCCTGACTCACGCCGCAACCGACGCCCGTGAAGTGGGCGTCCTCGATTGTCTCGCCGTCCGAGCCGATCTTGAGATAGACGGTGACCACGTCCCCACACTCGGGGTTACCTCCTTCGACTACGACGGTGGCATCCTCGAGTGCACCCTGATACCGCGGGTTGCGGACGTGATCACGGAGTCGATCGAACGCGCTCTGGGTCATCCTGCGCCCCCAGATGGCTCTCGACAGCCTGTCGACTTCCACTCGAAACGCCTGGAATGGCGGTACCTCTTCCGCTGCGCAGTCGCTGCGCAGTGGCAGCGGGTATGGGTGCCGTACTCGCTAACGTTCGATCGGCACGCCGACGACATTCCCCCACTCTGTCCACGAGCCGTCGTAGTTGCGCACCTTCGGGTAGCCGAGCAACTCGTGCAGGACGAACCAGGTGTGCGACGAGCGCTCACCGATCCGGCAGTACACGATGACCTCTTTATCGGGTGTCACGCCCTGGCTCTCGTAGAGCTTACGCAACTCCTCGGGCGACTTGAACGTCCCATCTTCGTTGACCGCCTGGGCCCACGGGATATTCGCAGCACCAGGGATGTGACCGCCGCGGAGCGCGCCTTCCTGCGGGTAGTCGGGCATGTGCAAGAGCTCGCCCCGGTACTCGCCTGGGCTCCGGACGTCGACCAGTGCACCGCGCGGTTCAGCCACCTTCTGGCGATCCCGGTAGCCGATGAACGCGAGCACTTCGTCCCGCAGGGCACGGAGTTCGGGGTTCGGCTTCGGAACCGGATAGTTCGTTCGTGGGTACGTGGGCACCTCACGCGTCAGCGGACGGCCTTCAGCCTCCCACTTCTTGCGCCCACCGTCCATGATAGAAAGCGGACCGTGTCCCATGTACCGGAAGAACCAGAAGGCATACGCTGCCCACCAGTTGTTCTTGTCACCGTAGAACACCACGCGTGTTTCCGGAGTGATGCCGAGGCGCGAGCAGAGTTCAGCGAACTGTTCGGGGCCAATGAAGTCCCGGACGACTGGATCCTGGAGGTCCGTGTGCCAGTCGACCTTCACTGCGCCAGGAATGTGGCCGAGTTCATACAGTAAGACATCCTCGTCCGACTCAACGATGCGGACGTTCGGGTCGTTCAGGTGCTCAGCGACCCACTCGGTCGTGACGAGCGACTCGGGGTGTGCGTAGCCCCGTGCAACGATACGCGGATCGATCTCGACCGTCGCCATGCTCCACCTCCCTGCCTCGTGTGATTCCTGGTCAGGGTTCATCCTGTACACTAGTATGTCCGAGTCTGGTTGTCAAGTCTCATGACAACACGCCGTCGGTGCGTTGAAGCGCCAATGTCGTCTCGATCGGGACCGGATTGCGAAGGACGTCGGAAACGGGGCAGAGTCGCTCGGCACGAGCGAGGAGCTCGCGCAGGCGCTCCTCGGGCTCGGGACTTGCGATATGCACCGTGATGCTGATGTGCTGGAAACCCGGGCGGATGTTCGGATCGATTCCCAGGAATCCGCGTAGATCGAGGTCACCATGGACGTCGACCTCGATGTCGTCGATCCGAAGACCGAGCTGCTCGGCCAGTATGAGGAGGGTCAGTTCTTGGCACGCACCGAGCGCAACCAGCAAGAGCTCGGCTGGGTTCGGTCCCCGGTCTGTCCCGCCGAAAGCCGGTGGTTCGTCGATCACGATGGGTTCGAAGGAGCGAACCTGGCCGATTGCCTGCGTGCCGCCTGACCAGCGGACACGAACGCTGGTGGTTCCGGTCGCCAGCTTCGGGTTTGCCTGGATCGCCCCGGCGAGGTTCCTGAGTGCTTCCTTGGCTGCGGTTCCCTGTACACGGACTACCATCGGGTACACCCTCCTGGATCACTGCAGCGCAGAGGTGCGCTCGACGCCAATGACGCACACACTGGGCTGCGCACGAAATCGTTAGTGCTGCTTCGTCAGCGGGTGAAGGAATCAGGAGTGGCTACAGTCGCAAATTCGGGGCCAGAAGGAGTACACACCAATCATCGAGGGGCACGGCGGTACGCACAACGGGCGGAGCCGTTGGAGAAGCTCGTGTCGATTTGTCTGGCTCGACAGCGTTCCGTTCACGGTGCGACTCCTCCGGCGAACCGCCTTGCGAGTTCACAGTTTACCCCTGTTTTGTGTGCAGCGTCAAGGCATACCCGGTTCGGCCGGATCCAGCGAGGTGTTTTGCCTGCGTACGACTCGTGAAACGGTTCGTGCGCAGAGCCAGAGGGTACGGGAGAGCGAGCTTGGTAGACAAGCTCGCTCTCCCGGGAGATTTCAATGGCCGAGTGCTGCCGGTGGCCGAGTGTTGGAGCGTCGGAGAGGCACCTCCGGGATCAGAAGCGTGCAGAGCAGGGCGAGGGCCATGATGAGAGTCCCGGCCAGGAAGACGTGATCGAGCGCAGTGGCGAGTGCTGTGCGGATCGCACCCAGCAGCATCTCGAGCACCTGTTGCCCTTGCGGACCGAAGGTCGCCGCTTGCTCGTGCATCCGCTGCATGGCCTCCGGACTCATGAACACTTGCGGATTCTCGAGCGTGGCCAGCCGGTCCGCAGGAATGACCGCACGTACCTGGTCCGGGATGCGTGCGGTGAGTTCGCTCTGGAACCGGTTGGTCATCACAGTGCCCAGGATCGCCGCACCGACCGTGCCGCCGATCGAGCGGAAGAACGTGAGTGCGGAGGTGACTTCACCGAGCCGCTC
>BEID01000206.1 GCA_002898975.1 bacterium HR27
CCGTCAACGGATCGGTGGTCGCCATTCGCTCGAGTTCCTGCTGTGCCCGGACTTGCTCGGTCACGTCGAAGGCGATACCGACGACCCCGACGATCTCGCCCCTCGAGTCCCGCAGCGGCTCGAGGCGCACCCGGTAGTGTCGTCCGTTCCTATCGAACTCGTATTCTTGCGGCTCACCAGCCAGCGCTCGGCGATGGAGCCGGATCGGAAGGGAGTCGGGGTCGTCGGTTCCGAAGTACTCGAACAGCGTCTGCCCCACTACCTGCCCCGGCTGCAAGCCGAGTTGCTGGAGCCCGCTTCCTTCGCTGGAGGTGAAGACGAGGTCACGATCGACCGTCCAGACGATGGCCGGGAGTTGACGGAGCATGGCTTGTAGCCGCGCTTCGCGCTCGGCCAAGAGTCGCTCGACCGTCTTGCGTTCGTCGATTTCTTCGAGCAGCTGCTGGCTGAGGGCCCGCAGTGCCCGGTTGGCTTCAGCCATCCGCCAGCCGAGCACGAGGCCGAAGGTGAGGAAGCTGGTGGCGAGGAATCCGAGGACGGCGATGGTTTCCGGGAACGGCGTCAGGAGGACACCGGCGCGTTCCGGTGCGAGCTGCACGCGGGCACGGAGGATCCCGAATCCTGTTTCTCGGCTCGCAACCAACGCGACTTCTGCAGGCACGCTAGCGGCTGGCACGCCGCTGGCAACCAGCGGCTCGTCATTGAGCATGAGGGCGATCGCTGCTCCGCGCGCCACAGCCGCCTGGATCGTCGGCGCGAAGAAGACCGTCGGATCGATGAGTGCGACCATCGCCGGTACGCGGTCGTGCCAGGAGACGAGGAGGAGTGGTCGGCCGCCCGGCCCGGAGAGACGGAGCAAGGCCGGCGAGGCGACATCCGGTCCGAGGCGGGGGAGCGATTGGACGAGCCGACGAAGCTCCCCTTCGCGCGTTCGCCACTCCGGGGCGACGAAGAGTGGACGGGTTGCGAACGGTGGACGTGGCCCATACCACAGGAGTCCTGGGACACTCTGGTCATCGACACCGAGGCGAAGGGCACGCTCGGGTTCCAGCCGCTGCAAGCGGTTGTCGAGCAGGGTAGCAGCGTGGTTGGCTGCCGCGACTGCTTCCGTCCGTGTCTGCGTCTGGAGCACGGTGGTCTGCCAGTGCTCGAGAACGCTGACGGACACGGTCGTCAGGAGCAAGCCGACACCGAGCGCGGCCCAGGGTGCCCAGCGGAGCGGCGACTGGTGCTGCCGTCGGTCGATGCGCACGGTAGCGAAGACGATCGACACTCCGGTGAGCGCGAGCAAAGCGAACGTTGCGAGGAGGATGGGTGAGCGAGCAGGGAAGCGGAGTGCGTCGAGCGAGGTGAGCTGGGCTGCGAGCAGGAGAAGTCCGATCGCCCCGCCGAGCGTTCCGCTTACTGCCGAGAGGCAACGGAGCGGCGCACGGCCACTCAGGGACGGAGCGAGAAGGGCAAGTCCGACGAGGAGGTACGCGCTACTCGAGAGGACACGTGGCAATGGCAACGAATGGAGAGGCAGGCCATCGAACAGTCCCGCGGACACGAAGGCCGAGACGACGGCTGTTCCGGAGCTGAGCGGCAAGGCGAATCGCTGCCAACCGTGATGTTCCGGCCTCGCGGCGTACCCGAGCGCGACGACTGTGACCGCACACGAGCCGGCGAGGAGAACGATAGGAACGGGGAAAGGAGACGTTTCGACGAGGAGGAGTCCAGTCACGGCCCAGCCGAAAGCGATCGCTGCCGCGAGCCACCCAGCTTCACTAGAGTGGAAGCCGCTGGGATCGTGCAGCGTGGGGCGAGTTGGCGAGTCATGCCGGGTGCACATCCGTGCTCTCCGCCTTGTTCTGTCGAAGGTACGGCAAAAGCGCGTACCTGATCACGTGTACGGCACCGCACCGCGTTGGACGATAGGTGATCAGTCGGAATTCTGCGGGAGACTTTCAGAACGGCGAGGGGGCGACTCGGTCGCCCCCTCGAGAGAGCGTTCCCGGGGTAGCGGTCACTAACTGCAGCCCAAACTGTTCCCGCAGTTCAGGCACTTGTAGCAGGAACCGTTGCGCACCGTGAGGTGCCCGCACACGTCGCAGAACGGTGCGTCACCCATCAACTGAGACAGTTGCTGGTCGAGGGCGTCGCGAAGCACCGATGGGCGAGCAGCACCGTTGGCGGTGGCCGCCACCGTGGCCAGCGCCGCGGCCAGATCCGCTTGCCCGTTGACGCGCGCCTTCAGGGGCTCGCTGGATGCGGCAGCAGATCGTTCGGCCGGCCCGCTCTGGTTCACTGACTGCGTCCCTTCCGTGTCGGCTGCCGATTGAGTCGCCTCGCTGCTGGCCGAGCGCGTACCCTGATCCTCCGGCGGCACCTGCACGAGATCGGTACGCTCAAGATACTCGTAGCCGAGGACGCGGAAGATGTAGTCGATGATCGATGTCGCCATCTTGATGTTCGGATGGCCCTCGACCATGCCCTGCGGCTCGAAGCGCTGGAACGTGAACGTGTCGACGAATTCTTCCAGAGGCACACCGTACTGCAAGCCCTTGGAAACAGCGATCGCGAAGCAGTTCATGAGACTCCGGAAGGCCGCACCTTCCTTCGCCACATCGACGAAGATCTCGCCGAGCGTCCCGTCCTCGTACTCGCCGGTGCGCAGGTAAATCTTCTGCCCACCGACCCGTCCTTCGTAGGTGATCCCGCGTCGCTTGGCCGGGAGCGGGCGGCGCCGCGGCCGTTCCACGACCACCACCTGCACCTGCTTTTCGGCCTCGGCTGCGTGCTGCGCTTCCTCGCTCTCCTTGCTCTTGTGGTCGCTCGAGCGCGTCGCGAGCGGCTGGGAGAGCTTGGAGCCGTCGCGGTAAATGGCGAGTGCCTTGAGACCGAGGCGCCAACCCTCGAAGTAGGCATTCGCCACGTCGTCGACGGTGACCTCGTGCGGCATGTTGATCGTCTTGGAAATGGCACCTGAAAGGAACGGTTGCACGGCTGCCATCATCCGGATGTGGCCCCTGTAGTGGATGAAACGCGTGCCGTGCTTGCCGCACTTGTTGGCGCAGTCGAAGACCGGCAGGTGCTCCGGCTTGAGATGCGGTGCGCCTTCCACCGTCTGTCGCCCGCAGATGACGTCGTTGGCCTCCTCGATCTGCTGCGGCGTGAAGCCGAGGGCGGTGAGCAGATCGAAGCCAGGTTGGCTCCACTGTTCGGGTGTGAAGCCGAGACGCCGCATCGTCGCTTCGCCGAGCACGTAGGGCGAGAAGGCGTGGCGGAGTTCGAAGACACCCGGTAGTGTGGCCTCGATCCGAGCCAGGTCGTCGTCGGTGAAGCCACGCGCTCGCAGCGACTCCCGATTGATGTGCGGTGCGCCGTCGAGCGAGAGCGTGCCGAGCACGTAGCGCAGGATGTCCTCGATTTGCTCGGGAGCGTAGCCGAGTCGCTCGAGCGCTGGGGCGACCGAGCGGTTGACGATCTTGAAGTAGCCGCCGCCGGCGAGCTTCTTGAACTTCACCAGTGCGAAGTCCGGCTCGATGCCCGTCGTGTCGCAGTCCATGAGGAGGCCGATCGTGCCGGTCGGTGCGAGCAGCGTCGCCTGGGCGTTCCGGTAGCCGTACCGCTCGCCGAGTTCGAGCGCGCGGTCCCAGGCCTCGCGTGCCGCGCGCAGGAGATCCGGTGGGCAGTGGGTCGGGTCGAGCCCCTGCGGTGCGATGTGGAGCCCCTCGTACTCTTCGGGGTGTGCGTCGTAGGCCGCGCGCCGGTGGTTGCGGATCACCCGCAGCATGTGTTCGCGGTTCTCCGGGAAGGCCGGGAACGGGCCGAGCACCGCTGCCATCTCGGCCGAGGTCGCATACGCCTCGCCGGTCATGATCGCGGTGATTGCAGCAGCGACCGCCCGCGCCTGGTCGGAATCGTAGGGAAGTCCCATCGTCATGAGGAGCGAACCCAGGTTGGCGTAGCCGAGTCCGAGAGTGCGGAAGCGGTAGCTGTTCCAGGCGATCTCGCGGCTCGGATACTGGGCCATGAGCACCGTGATTTCCAGCACGATCGTCCAGAGCCGCACCGCATGCCGGAAGGCCGCGATATCGAAGCGGCCACTCTTCGGATCGTAGAACTTGAGTAAGTTGAGCGAGGCAAGGTTGCAGGCTGTGTCGTCGAGGAACATGTCTTCGGAACAATTGTGCACGACGATCCCGTTGGCGACGAAGTG
>BEID01000207.1 GCA_002898975.1 bacterium HR27
GGAGGTCGGTGATCCCGGCCTGTTGTTCTTCGACCGGATCCAGCGTGACAATCCGCTTCCCGCCCTCGGACCGCTCGAGGCGACCAACCCGTGCGGAGAGGTCCCATTGCTTCCGTGGGAGGCCTGCGTTCTCGGTTCGCTCAATCTGAAAGCGTTCGTCGTCGAACAGAACGATCGGGCGTATTTGGATGAAGAAGGCCTGCGAAAGGCTGCCCGACTCGCTTTACGGTTCCTCGATGATATGGTCGAGGTGTCGCGCTATCCGAAACGGGAGATCGAAGCGATCTGCCGGGCGAACCGGAAGGTTGGGCTCGGTATCATGGGTTTCGCCGACCTGTTGCTGTTTCTCCGGATTCCGTACGGATCGGACGAATCGATCGCTGTCGCAGATCGGGTGATGCGCATCGTCCAGGAAGCGGCAGTGGAGGCGAGTCGTGAACTCGCCCAGGAGCGTGGCCCATTTCCGAACTTTCCTCTCAGTCGGTATGCTGCGCGCGGTGAGCCACCGCGACGCAACGCAACCGTGACGACTGTGGCACCGACCGGCAGTATCTCGATCATCGCTGGGTGCAGCAGCGGAATCGAGCCGCTCTACGCACTGGCCTATCAGCATATCGGTGAATTCGTGGGCGTCGTCCAGCCGCATCCCCTCTTGCTGCGGGAGCTCTCGCGGCTCGGCATCCATGATCCCGGGCTTCTCCGCGAGATCGAGTTGACTGGGCGTATTGGACATCGAACCGATTTGCCCGAAGGTCTTCGCCGCGTGTTTCGGGTTGCGACCGAGATTCCGCCCGAAGAGCATGTCCGCGTCCAAGCGGCCATCCAGCGACATGTCGAGAATGCGGTCAGCAAGACGATCAATTTGCCGTACGAAGCGACACGGGAAGAGGTCCGACGGGCTTTCTTGCTCGCCCACGAACTGCAGTGCAAGGGGGTGACGGTTTACCGGGAAGGATCACCACGTGGGCAGGTGCTGCAGGTCCTCGGGCACTGCTTGAGCTGTATGGGTGAAGACGTGGTGCCGGAATCGCGCGCAACCATGTGAGGAAATAGCCCGGGAGAAGGGCTGTTCCCCGCTCTCCCGGGCATTCTTTCGTCTGTATCCGCGTCAGGAACGAACTTGAACGGGGATGCGTCGCCGTTCTGCAGACTCAGCCTTGGGAATGCGAATTTCCAGCACACCGTGCTGGTAGGTTGCCTGTGCTTCGTCCTCGCGTACCGGTACCGGTAGCGTGATGGCCCGGTACGCGCTCCCGACGCGCCGCTCGCGGACATGCCACTTGCCCCTCGTCTCCTCACGTTCCTCGCGGCTTTCGGCGCGGATCGTCAGAACGCCCTGGCGGATCTCCACCGAAATATCTTCGGGCTTCACGCCAGGCACGGATGCGCGCACGATGATCGCATCGTCGGTTTCCTGAAGGTCGATGGGGATACCGAGTTCCTCTTCACCGCGCCAGCGGGCCAGCTCACCGAAGAGTCGATCGATACGCTCGCGCATTGTCTCCAGCTCGCGCCAAGGATTCCAGGCGGTGATACTCATCGGCTGCACTCCCTCCCCGAACTAGAACGTGAACCTCGACATGACCAAGGATACCGTTCCGTGACCGGGATGGGAAGATCGGCAGTTGCGGATGGACATTGTATCCTCAAGGCACGACGCCGGCTATTACCGGTGGGGGAATGAAGACGGAGGGACAGACGATGCGAATTCGCTACCATGATCTCGGTGTCAGTCAAGACAAGGTTGCGCATATCGTCGAGCGGGAGATTCGCATTCTCGAGAAGAAGCTGGCTGATTTGGACGACGATCTGAAGATGCTCGACATCACGCTGGAGCATCTCCAGCGGAGTGGCACCTACGTCGCGAAACTGCATTTGCGCATTCCGGGGCCCGATATCGTGTCCCGAGGCGAGGGACAGAATCCCGCGCAGGCGCTGCGTGACGCGTTCGCCGACCTCTACGATGAGGTCGAACGACAGGTGGCGAAGTGGCGTCAAGAACCGTTCATTCGGCGTGCTCGACAACATCCCAGCCTGGCCAAACCGCCAGTCGCTCCGCCGGAGGAGGTCGAATCGAGTGAATCCGGTGAGTCGACAGCCGGAGGCGAGCGATGAGTGTGTCGGGGCCGATGGAAAGTGAACGCGAGCGGTTACTGGCGCGCATCCAGGAGCATCTTCACCGTCTCGAAGAGGAGGGCGCGGAAGCACGCACGCGCCGGGAGTGGTTGGTACAACAGTTTCTCGACCACTACCGGCCCTTGCGCCGCTTCGTGCGTCGGGAAATCGGGCGCTACGTTGCCTTCGGTGTGATCCCGTCCGGCGTTTTGAACGATGAAGATGTCACCGATACGGTTCTGGTCCGTGCGCTCCAACACTGGCGCGAGGCACCGGAGCGCGGTCTTTTCCGCTGGCTGCGGCGAACTGCCCGTCGAACGGTCCGGCAGCTGGTTGAGCAAGAACGGCGACGAATCGAGCATGAACGGTCGCTCGAAGAGCCGGTCGGATACCAGGGTGACGAATGGCCGGATCAGGTGGTTCGGTTGATCGACATTCTGGCTGATCCCAAGGCTGAGATCCCGGAAGAGGTCGTTCTGGCCGAGGAAACGCAGCGGATCCTGGATGAGGCGCTGGATCGGTTGCCGGAGACGTGGCGTGAAGTCTTCTTGTTGAAAGTCGATGGTTGGACGAACGAACAGATCGCAGTCGCGGAGGGATTGCCGGCCGATCAGGTCGGCCGCATCGTCGAAGCGAGCCGCGCATTTCTGGCTGACTTGCTGCGCGAACGGCGACAAGAGCTCGAGGCGTGACGTGTGGGCCTGGCGGGAGGCGACATGAGTCTGACCCCCTACGAGCTGGCTCTGTCGACCGATCTCTACGAGCTCACCATGGCATCGAGCTACCATGCGCTCGGGAAGAGCGGTCGGGCGGTGTTCAGTCTGTTCATCCGGAAGTTCCCACCGCATCGTCATTTCTTCGTGGTCGCGGGAGTCAACGAGCTTCTCGAACGCCTGCACGCTCTGTCCTTCGATGAGGAAGCGCGTGCTTATCTCCGCTCTCTTCCGGTTCTCCGCCCGGAATTCGTCGAGACGCTCCGTGATTTCCGCTTCGAGGGTGATGTGTGGGCGGTGCGGGAAGGGACAGTGATCTTCCCGGACGAGCCGATCCTAGAGGTGGAGGCGCCGATCGAGCAAGCGCAGCTCGTCGAGACCCTCGTGCTCAATACTGTTCACTATCCGACCCTGATTGCGACCAAAGCAGCGCGCTGCGTTCTCGCTGCCCCGGGTAAGACATTAGTCGATTTCGGTCTGCGACGGACGCCGAGTCTCGATGCCGGCTTGGCCGCCGCCCGGGCCGCCTACCTGGCGGGTTTCGCTGCGACGAGCGACGTCCTAGCTGGAGCGCGGTATGGTATTCCGGTCAGCGGCACGGTCGCGCACTCGTACATCGAGTCGTTTCCGAGCGAGCTCGAGGCTTTCCGCGCGTTCGCGCGCACGTATCCTGGCGATCCCATCCTCTTGATCGACACGTACGATACGGTACGCGGAGCGGAGCATGCGGTAATCGTCGCACGCGAACTGGCGCAGGAGGGAAGGCGGGTTCGCGCCGTTCGGCTCGACAGCGGTGACCTGGTCGCGTTGAGCAAAGCGGTGCGTGAGATTCTCGATCGAGCTGGTTTTCCGGACATTCAGATTTTCGCCAGTGGTGGTCTCGACGAGTACGAACTCGCAGCCCTCTTGGCCGCCGGGGCACCGATCGACGGATTCGGTGTCGGATCGAAGTTGGGCACGTCTGCCGATGCGCCGCTGGCCGATATGGCCTACAAGCTCGTAGAGTACGATGGGCAGGCGACGCTCAAGCTCAGCACTGGGAAGCGGACGCTCGTCGGGGCCAAGCAGATATGGCGTCGCGTCGGTCCTGATGGAACATATCTTGAGGATCTCATCGCTCTCCGTGACGAACCGTCACCGGGGCCGGAGTGGATACCGCTGATGCGGCCGGTCATGCGACGTGGTGAGATCCTGGATTTACCGGGGCTCAGTGAGTTGCGTGACCATCATCGAGAGGAGATGGCGCGCTTCCCGGCGTGGTTCCGTACACTGGATCCTGAAGCAACCTACCCGGTCCGGCTGAGTACGCGTTTGGCCGAATGGCAAGCGGCAGCGGAGCGGGCCGTCCGGCAGCGGGAGGG
>BEID01000208.1 GCA_002898975.1 bacterium HR27
CGGATCGTTGTCGTCTTACCAGCACCGTTCGGCCCCAGGAAACCGAAGATCTCACCCGGCTCGACCGTGAAAGTCAGATCGATGACGCCTCGCTGTGTTCCGTAGCTCCGGGTCAAGCGCTCCACAGCGATGGGCGGGACCCCACTCATACGGCGCCTCCTTCCAGTCGTTTCCGGCGGGTCGCTCGCTCCAGCTCGGCGAGACTCTCGTCGACCACACCGAGGAACTGGCGCAGGACTTCCTTGCCGCGCGCCGAATCGCCGCCACCGGGCGGCGCAAAGGCCCGCTCGACCATCTCGGCGATCCCTTCGGTCAGGGCCTCGACCGGTGGCGTGTACTCGGGAGCGATGAACTCAGCCGCGCTCGCCAGCCCGAGCGAGACGACCGACAGGAGGTACGTCAGCAATCCCGGTTCGATGTCGTCGCGCAAGACACCGACCTGCTGCAACGCCTCGACCAGTTGCCGGTCGAGCCGGAACTGCCAGTGCGAGAGGTCAGGGCTGTGGCGACGGAGATAGTCCCCGAGCGTCCGGCTCTCCGTCGTCATGAGGGCACGCAGGAAGGGGCGGTCGTATGTCGCCGCGAACGCGTGGTAGATGACCCGACCGATCGTGCCGCCCTGCGGATCAGCTTCGATACGGGCGAGGAACGCACGATTGACTTCCCGGATCTCGCGGTAGAGCAAGGACTCGAACAGCGCTTCCTTGCTCGGCCAGTAGCGGTAGAGCGTCGCCTTCGCGACCCCAGCTTCCCGGGCGATGTCGTCCATCGTCGTCTTCTCGAAGCCGTAACGAAGAAAGAGCTGGCCCGCCACCTGCAGAACGCGTTCGTCTGGACTGGCCCGCCGGCGCTGCATCGAGACTCCTGAGACGAAAACGACTTTTCTCGTCTCATCGTATCGCGCGTGCGACAGTGTGTCAACACCGACGTCCCGGTCACTTTCGGGAGACACGTCGGTCGGGCGATCCAGCCGTCAGGTGCTCGCTGCTGACTGGTCGAGCAACTCCTCCGGCAGCACCCGCCCCTCGCGCTCGAGCCAGCGCCGCAGCCGCGCCAACCGCTCCGCCTCGCTCAGCTTCGGCCGACCGTACTGGCCCGCCAACCGACGCTGGCGCAGCGCCTCGTACAGCGCGACCGCACAGGCGACCGAGATATTGAGACTCCGCACCATTCCCATCATCGGAATCACGAAGTTCCCATCGGCCAGTGCGACCGCTTCCTCGGACACGCCCCGTTGCTCGTTCCCAAAGACGAGCGCGACCGGTCTGGTCAGATCGAGCTCGTAGAGGTCGAAACTGTGTTCGGGATCGCCCAGATACGTCGCGTAGATGGTGAACCCGTGCGAACGGAGCGTTTCGTAGCAGGCAGCGATCGTCGGGTGGAAGACAAGGTCGAGCCACTTGAGCGCACTACCCGAGACGTTCTCGGACAGCTCGGGAAACTCCTCGACCGTGTAGACGAGATGGACGGTGAGGAGGCCGACCGCGTCGCAGGAGCGGAGCACTGCGCTCACGTTGTGCGGATCATGCACGTTCTCGAGGACGACCGTGAGATCAGGCTGGCGGCGAGCCAGCACCTCGCGCATCCGCTGCAAGCGTCGCTCGGTGATCGGCCGTTCGCGTCGCTCCATCGTTCACCCCCGAAGTGATTCTACGGAGCTGCATCACCGGCCGGTGTCGCCGGGCGCGGTACACTGCGATACGAGTGGAGGACGTGAGCGTGAGCCAGGAACTGGTGGAACGGATCCGCCGCGAAATCGCGCGCACCGGGCCGATCACGTTCGCCCGGTACATGGAACTGGCGCTCTACGACCCCGAATACGGCTACTACACGACCGGACTCCGAACCGGCCGAGCCGGTGACTACCTGACGGCACCGGAAGCACATCCCATCTTCGGCTGGGTCGTGGCCCACCAGCTCCGGGAGCTGTGGGAAACGCTCGGGAAACCAGAGCCGTTCACGCTCGTCGAGTACGGCCCGGGTACGGGGACACTCGCCCTCGCGATCTTCGCCGAACTCGATCGCGCGGCCCCAGCGCTTCTCGCCCGGCTGCAGTACTGGCCGATCGAGCGCAGCCAGCCAGCTCACGAACAGCTCGAACACCGGCTGGCCGACGCCGGTTTTGCTCCGCTGCTCGTCCAGTCCCCGGCACCACCGGTCACCGGAGTCGTCCTGGCGAACGAACTGGTCGACGCGCTGCCGGTTCATCGGATCCGCTGCCAGGGCGGCCAGCTGTGGGAACTTTTCGTCGGCTGGGACGGCGAGCGGTTCGTCGAGATTCCGGGCCCCCCGTCGACTCCCGAACTCGAACGCTGGCTCGCACGCCTGGGCGTGCGCCTCGTCGAGGGGCAGACCACCGAACTCTGCCTGGCGATGCTCGACTGGCTGGACGAGGTCGCCGCGCTGCTCGCACGCGGCTATCTCCTCGTCTTCGATTACGGGTACCCCGCGCCGGAACGGCACGATCCGGCTCGCTTTCCCTCCGGCTCCGTCCGCACCTACGTGCAGCACTGCGTGGACGACGATCCATTCGCCGAACCGGGAGAACGCGACATCACGAGCCACGTCGACTTCACGATGCTCGAGCTGGCTGCAGAGGAGCGCAGTCTGGTGCCGCTCGGACTGACCACACAAGCCGAGTTTCTGGCCCACGGTGGACTGGGCGAACGCCTCGTCGCCCTCCAGAACCAGCCTGGTGTGACGGCCGAGCAGTACCTCGCTGCCCGAGCTGCGGCATTCCACCTGCTCGACCCGTCCGGCATGGGCCGCTTCCGTGTCGCGCTGTTCGGCAAGAACGTACCGCAGGATGCGGTGCCCACCGGCTTCCGGCCCCGGCTCCTCACCGGCGTCCCGCTCCCGTCATCGCCGGAAAGGTCGCCCCGCTGAACGCGTAGGACGAAGTCCGACACGGTTCGCCGCGGCCACCACCGCAGCGTCAGTGCGCATGCGCCGTCGTCGCGCTGTGTGACGGCGTCGCACTGGCCCGCAGGGTGAGCGCATTCAGCGCGACGATCACCGTGCTGAGCGACATCAGCAACGCACCGACCGCTGGAGCTAACACGATCCCGTACGGTGCGAGCACGCCCGCCGCCAGCGGAATGGCGATGACGTTGTAGCCGAGTGCCCACCCTAGATTCTCCAGCATTTTGCGGTAACTGCGGCGACTCAGCTCTAGCACCGTGACCACGTCGCGCGGGTCGTTGCGGACGAGCACCACGTCGGCGCTCTCGATCGCCACATCGGTGCCGGCACCGATCGCGATTCCCAAATCGGCCGCCACCAACGCCGGCGCATCGTTGATCCCATCGCCGACCATGGCGACGATATGCCCCTCGCGCTGCAACTCGCGGACGACGTTCTGCTTGTCCTCCGGCAGCACTTCGGCCATGAAGCGATCGATGCCGAGTTCCCGTGCCACCCAGGTCGCGACGGCACGCTGGTCACCAGTTAGCATGGCGACATGGATTCCCATGCGATGCAGGAGCGTCACAGCCTCTCGCGATTCCGGACGGATCTCGTCAGCCAGCGCGAAGGCAGCGCACGGCTGCTCGTCGACCAGCAAAACCGCGATCGTCATGCCCCGTTCTTCCCAGCGGGCAAGTGCGGCTTCCAGCCATTCCGGTCGCGCGGCGAGCAAGCCGAGCCGCCCGACCGTTACCGTGTGGCCGTCGACACGCGCCGTGATGCCGTGTCCAGGTATGGCACGCACGTCCTCGGCGACCGGGAGCGGCAGCGAGTGCTCGGCAGCCCGCTGGGTGATCGCCCGCGCGATCGGGTGCTCGGAACCGCTCTCGACCGCGGCCGCCAGCGCCAGCGCACGCTCCTCCTCGAACCCCGGTGCCACGGCTGTCTCCACGACAGCGAACTCGCCCCGTGTGAGCGTCCCGGTCTTGTCGAAGACGACCGTGTCGACGGCACGAGCCCGCTCGAACGCTTGCCGATTGCGGATGAGGATGCCGCTCCGCGCCGAGAGGCCGGTCGAGAGCGTGACCACCAGCGGGATGGCCAGGCCGAGCGCGTGGGGACAGGCGATCACCAGCACCGTGACAGCTCGCGTCACCGCCGTCGTGACGTCATCGACGACCAGCCAGCTGAGGAAGGTCACCGTACCGACGACGATAGCGACGAGCGTGAGCCAGAAGGCGACCCGATCGGCCAGTGCCTGCAGGCGCGTGCGCTCCTGT
>BEID01000209.1 GCA_002898975.1 bacterium HR27
CGCGAAGACCAGCGAGTAGACCGTGTTCACCCACTCGGCATCGGTGAGCTGGAGACCAAGGTCCGCGATGATGCTCGGGATCGCCACGTTGACGATCGTAGCATCGACGATGATCATCGCCAGTCCGAGCGCGAGCGAGGCCAACCCGAGCCAACGGAGCGATAACCGATCGTTCATTGAATTTCCCCAATCTTACCAGAAATGAACAAACATTCATCCAATCCTCTGTGCATAATTCTACCACACAGGGAGATGTAGTCCAGGTTCGAGGGGCTGGTCGTGGAGCGCGATACTGCCTCTCGCAAGCGGTGAAGCGGAAGCCCCAGCGCATTCATGCGCGTCGTTCTGGAGCGTGATGCAGCCGGGTACCAACGCTGGTCGGTCTCGTCCTCGAGCCCGGCTCGCTAGCGCCCCGCACTGGCCTCAGGCAATCGGACTCCCCAGTGCGGCGTCGCTGTCGGGTTGGAGGAGGATGACTCGGCCGTCTGGCTGGATGGCACCGAGGACGAGCACCTCGGAAGGGAACCCGGCGACACGCCGTATCGGGAGATTCACCACGGCAACGACGAGCCGGCCGACCAGGTCTTCTGGCTGATACCAGGGCCGAATCGCTGCCGAGGAGCGCTTAATTCCGAGCGGGCCGAAGTCGATCGTCAACTTGTACGAAGGCTTGCGGGCCTCGAGAAACGGTTCAACCGCGACGATGCGCCCCACTCGCATATCGATGCGTTGAAACAGTTCGATATCGATCGAGGGCTTCTGCTCCATGCGCGACGCCTCCTCCAGATCTCCGATAGCCTACCATTGGCGTAGCCTGTCCGCGCGCGGGGAGGAACTGCGAGGTGCCGTTCGCGGAGCAGCCAGGACTGACGACCGACCCACAAGACGAGCCGTTCGACGTCCTCGAGGAAGACGGATCGCTGACCGGGCGGGTCCTGCCTCGTGGGCAGGTACACCGCCTGGGTCTGTGGCATCCGGCGTTCCATCTCTGGATCGTAGCAGGCGACGGCGACTGCTTGTCGGTCCTGCTCCAGCGCCGGAGCAGGACGAAAGACATGATGCCAGGTAAGGTCGACGTAAGTGTCGGTGGGCATTTTCGCGCGGGCGAATATACGCCATCTGTCCCACCTGCCGGCCGTGCGCGACGAGCCGTCCTCCGCGAGCTTCGCGAGGAACTCGGCCTCGCCGCGGACCTCGATGCGGTGCACTGGCTGGGGCGGCGCTGGTCGATCGGAACGGGACCTGGAGTGATCGACCGCGAAATTCAGGACCTCTTCGTGTGGCCGGTGGCGCGTGTCCCAGGAGGCCTCGTCCCCGATCGCCGGGAAGTTTCGGCAGTGTATGCAGTATCGAGTCGCGATCTCCGCCTCCTGCTGGCGGGAGAGCAGGATGAAACGGGTGTGTCGGTGCTGTGGCAGGCAGAGGAGGATGCGGGCTCCAGCGCAGGATCGCTCGCGCGGCTCCGGCTGGACGATCTGATCCCAGGGAGGCGAGGCTACTGGCTGGCGATGCTGACGATGCTCGACCGCTGGTTGCAAGGCGAGACGATCGAGCCGCTGATCCTCCGTGCATGATGCCTTTCCAGGAAACAGTCAGTGCGGCGGTGAACGGTGGTGCCGACACCGACTCCGCTCATGCAGTCGTTCGGGTACTGTCTAGTGCTGCGACGAGTCCGCCTGGGCTACACGCGTGTTTTCGTGCCCGGCGCGAGCTGGTGGAGCCGGTCTGGGAACCCCACCAGCCCGCGCGAGCGTGGTAGCAACATGCTCGTACTCAGTCGATGTAGTCGTAGGCCAAATAGGTCAGAAAGTCGATGAACTCGTCCGCGAGGACCAGGCGGTCGAGGATCTCGCGCGCCTCGCGGAGTCGCCCGGCCTGCTCGCCGCCGAGCTTCGCGAGTTCTTCGTCGCGGATGTGCTCATAGAGTTCCGCGGTCACTGGACGGCCGTCATCCAGTTCGGCGCGATCATACCGCCATTGCCAGAGCTGTGCCCGCGAGATCTCGGCGGTCGCGGTGTCTTCCATGAGGTTGAAAATCGCAGCGGCACCCTGGCCGCGCAACCAGTTGTCGAGGTATTGCAGTGCGACGCTGACGTTGTTCCGCAATCCTGCTTCCGTGATCCGCCCGCCCGGTACGCGCACGTTGAGCAGGTCGCGTGCTGTCACCCGCACGTCTTCGCGCAGCCGATTCTTCTGGTGCGGCTTCTCGCCGAGGACACGATCGAAGGCTTCCATGGCGACGGGAACGAGGTCCGGGTGAGCGACCCAGGTTCCGTCGAAGCCGTCGTTCGCCTCGCGCTCCTTGTCCTCGCGCACCTTGGCGAGCGCGACTTCGTTGACCTGCGGATCGCGACGACTGGGGATGAACGCAGCCATGCCGCCGATCGCATGGGCGCCCCGACGATGACAGGTGCGCACCAGAAGTTCGGTATAGGCGCGCATGAAGGGGACGGTCATCGTGACCTGCGCCCGATCAGGGAGCAGGAAGTCACGGTGTCGGCGGAACTTCTTGATGACGCTGAAGATATAGTCCCAGCGACCGGCATTGAGTCCAGCAGCATGGTCGCGCAGTTCCCAGAGAATCTCGTCCATCTCGAAGGCTGCCAGGATCGTTTCGATGAGCACGGTCGCACGGATCGTACCGCGTGGGATACCGAGGCGATCCTGGGCGAAGTTGAAGACATCGTTCCAGAGACGCGCCTCGAGGTGACTCTCGAGCTTTGGAAGATAGAAGTACGGGCCCGAGCCGCGGGCGAGGAGTTCGTGTGCGTTGTGGAAAAAGTAGAGACCGAAGTCGAAGAGACTCGCGGAGATCGGTTCCCCGTCGACGAGCACATGGCGCTCGACGAGGTGCCAGCCGCGGGGGCGGACGACGAGGGTCGCCGTCTTCTCGGCGAGACGGTAGATCCGTCCGTCGGGACTCTCGAAGCTGATGGTGCGGCGGACAGCATCGCGCAGGTTGATCTGTCCCTGCACGACGTTGGCCCAGGTCGGCGAGAGGGCGTCCTCGAAATCGGCCATGAAAACGCGTGCGCCGGAATTGAGCGCATTGATCATCATCTTGCGGTCGACCGGGCCCGTGATCTCGACGCGGCGATCTTCGAGATCCGGCGGTGCGGGGGCGACTCGCCACTCGCTCTCGCGGATGTGGGCGGTTTCGGGCAGGAAGTCGGGGAACTCTCCGGCATCGAGTGCGCGCTGTCGCTCGACACGACGCTGGAGCAGCTCGAGCCGGCGTGGATTGAACTCCCGGTGGAGAGCCGCGACGAAGTCGAGCGCCGGTTCGGTGAGGATCTCCGCGAACTCCGCGGTAACCGGGCCGACGACACGGACTTCATGACCCATACCTGATCCTCCCTCACCTGGTGACGACGCGATCCGCTAGGGCTAGTGTAGCGGAAAAGGGCCGGAGAGGAGGTCGTCGCCTCTCCGGCCCAGGACGATCAGACGACGGCTTCTTCGGGCAGGTCTTCCTCGAACTGCGTACCGAGGCGGGGGGCGTCGTAGACCTGCCCGAGCAAATGATGATAGGGAACACCGGAGAAGAAGTGGTGGCTGCGCGTGGGGAAGTCCGTGCCGGGTGCCCACTCCCGCTTCTGGAGGTCGATGTAGGCCTGTTCCTGCCGCTGAGCGAGATCCTGGAGCAGCTCGCTGAAGCCAAGACCCATGGCGTGCTGTGCAGCGAGCGTGATGAAGATGAAGCGCACGCCCATTTCACCCAGTTCGCGGAAGCTGATCGGGTTAGGGTCGGTGAACCACTTGAATGAGGACGACCAGTTGAAAGCGAACCGGGCATCCGGGAAGCGCTTGCGCACCTCCTCGACGAAGGTTTCGAGCGGCCCGCGTTCCGAGGTTGGGAACTCGCACCAGACGAGGTCAGGAATGCCGCTGTCGAGGTACCGGAGTGCCCGTTCGATGGCGAGCGGGAGGCCGCGCTTGGATTCTGGCGCATCGACGGCCGAAACACCGTCGGTGCGGGCGATGATGACGAAGTCGGGATTGCCGAGGTCGTTGGCCACTGCTCGCATCATCTTGAGCTTGCCGACCATTTCCTGGGCGGGGATCAGGGCCTTTCCGGCGATATGCCCGCACCGCTTGGGCATCACCTGGTCCTCGTTGTGCGCTCCGGCGACTCCAGCGGTCTCATACAGTCCGGTGGTTCGCTGCACG
>BEID01000210.1 GCA_002898975.1 bacterium HR27
GGCACTCGCGAAGGTCGAGTTCGATGGGCCGACTGGCCACATCAAGCTGGATAAGAACCGCCAAGCGATCGCCAACAACTTCGTGACGGAGGTCGCCGAGGGACCGGACGGCAATCTGTACAATAAGCTCGTCAAAGTCGTCGAGGGAGTGAACCAAACGCTCGGACTTCCCGAGGACAAGTACCTCTCGCTCGGCTCGTTCACGCGTGACAATCCGACCTGTGAGAAGATCAAGCAGACGTTCGGGTCCTGACCATGACCGCGGTGGAATCTCCTCGCTTGCAGACGGCGGCTCACGCCCTGGAGCTCCAGGGTGTGAGCCGCCGCTTCGGCGGCCTCGTTGCCGTCCGCGAGGTCTCGCTCGCGCTCCAGCCGGGCGAGCGCCGGGCGATCATCGGGCCGAACGGAGCGGGCAAGACGACGCTGTTCAACGTTATTACCGGCGAACTCCGCCCGACTGCCGGGACGATCCGTTTCTTCGGCCGCGATGTGACCCATCTTCCGCCGTACCAGCGGATCCGGTTGGGGCTGGCGCGCACCTATCAAACGCCACTCGTGTTTCCGCGGCTCAGTGTCGCTGACAACCTGTATCTCGCGGTGCGCGGCGTTCGCCCCTGGCGACTCAGCCTCCGGCTCCCGCGGCGCAGCGACCCGGAATTTCGCGAAGTCGAAGAACTCGCGGAACGAGTCGGGCTCGGCCATGCGCTGCGGGCACTGGCCGGCGCGCTCTCGCACGGGGAGCAGCGCCAGCTCGAGATCGGTATGGCGCTCGCCAGTCGTCCCAAGCTCCTGCTTCTCGACGAGCCAGCGGCTGGTCTCTCCCCCGGCGAGCGCGGAAAGCTGACAGCGCTGCTGCGGGAACTCGATCCCCGGATGACGGTACTCCTCATCGAGCACGACATGGATGTCGCCTTCCAGGTGGTGCAACGAGTCACCGTGCTGCATGAAGGAAGCGTCATCGCCGAAGGAGCACCGGAAGAGATCGCCGCGAACCCGGTCGTCCAATCCGTGTACCTCGGAGGCGGGTATGGCTGACGCGCCGCTCCTCGAGATCCGCGACCTCCACGCGTACTACGGGCAGAGTCACATCCTTCAGGGCGTCGACCTCACACTGCGGAGTGGGTCGCTCGCGCTCCTCGGTCGCAACGGGATGGGAAAGACAACGCTCTGCCTGGCGCTGACTGGACTTCTGCCGAGTGTCCGCGGTTCGATCCGTTTCGCTGGCCAGGAGCTGGTCGGGAAGCCACCGCATCGCATCGCTGCACTCGGTATCGGCTACGTGCCGCAAGGACGGCGCATTTTCCCGTCCCTCACGGTCGAGGAACATCTCCGGCTCCTTCCTTGTCGCAAGGGGCAGTCCGGCGAGGATAGCTGGACCATCGAGCGGGTGTACGACCTCTTCCCCCGGCTGGCCGAGCGGCGTCGGCAGGTAGCCGGAACGCTTTCGGGCGGCGAGCAGCAGATGCTGGCGATCGCGCGAGCCCTCCTCACGAACCCGCGGCTGCTCGTCATGGATGAGCCGTCAGAGGGACTCGCACCGGTCATCGTCGAACAACTCGTCGCGACGCTGCGGCAGCTCGCGGCGAGTGGCCTGGCGATCTTGCTCGTCGAGCAACGCCTGGCAGTCGCCACCGCGGTCGCGAGCCGGATCGCCATCATGCTGTCCGGCCGGATCGTGCTGGAGACGAGCGCTGAGGAACTACTGGCTGATCCTGCACTCCAGCAGCGGTACCTCGGGGTGAGCGCGCGGCGGGCGGCTTGAGGGGAAGGGGGTAGCATGCCGACGGTCGTATTGGTCGGGACGCTCGACACCAAAGGGGTGGAGTACGAGTACTTGCGCCAGCGCCTGCGCGAGCGTGGTTGTGAGGTGCTGCTCATCGATGCCGGTGTGCTCGGCGAACCGCAGGCGAAACCGGATATCGCCCGGGAAGAAGTGGCCCGCGCAGCCGGAGTTGACGTCGCAGCGCTCGCCGCCCGAGGCGATCGCGGAGCGGCGATCGCGACGATGGCGCGTGGTGCGACCGCGGTCGTGCTCGAGTTGTTCCGCCAGGGACGCCTGCACGGGATTCTCGCACTCGGGGGCTCCGGGGGGTCATCGCTTGCCACGACCGCGATGCGGGCATTGCCGATCGGCGTGCCGAAGCTCATGGTCTCGACCCTGGCATCCGGTGACACGCGGCCGTACGTCGGGGCGAGCGATATCGCCATGCTCTATCCCGTCGTCGATATCGCAGGGATCAACCGGATCAGCGAGCGGATCCTCACCAACGCGGCGGCGGCGATCGCCGGTATGGCGCAGGCCTACGAGACGTTCCAGCCGAGCGCCCCGAGTAAACCGTTGATCGGTGCGACGATGTTCGGCGTGACGACCCCGTGTGTCACTGCAGCGCGCGAAGAACTGGAGCGGCGCGGCTATGAAGTGCTCGTCTTTCACGCGACCGGTACCGGTGGCCAGGCGATGGAGGGGCTGATCAAAGGTGGCTTCCTGGCTGGAGTGCTCGATATCACCACGACGGAGCTGGCCGACGAGCTCGTCGGTGGGATTCTCTCGGCTGGTCCGGAACGCCTGGAGGCTGCTGGTGCCGTGGGGATCCCACAAGTCGTCTCGCTCGGTGCGCTCGACATGGTCAACTTCGGTCCGCTGGACACCGTGCCGGAGCGGTTCCGGCACCGTCGCCTCTACCAGCACAATCCGACGGTGACGCTGATGCGGACGACGAAGGAGGAGTGTGCCGAACTCGGTCGGATCATCGCTCGCAAACTGAATGCGGCCCGCGGGCCAGTTGCGGTGTTCATCCCGCTGCGAGGCTTTTCAGCGATCGATGTGGAAGGGAAGCCCTTCTACGATCCCGAGGCCGATCGCGCGCTGATCGAGACGCTAAAGGCGAATCTCGCTCCGCACATCGAGGTGCACGAGTGGGATACCGATATCAACGACCCGGCTTTCGCGCGGGCGATGGCAGCACGACTCGACGAGCTGATCCGCAGCCAGCAGAAAGACGAGACGGGATCGACCAGTCAGGAGGGTGCACGATGAGCTGGCGACCGATGACGCGTGCCGAAGCGCTCGCCAAGTTGCGGGCGACACTGGCCGAGGGTAAGCCGATCATCGGAGCCGGTGCTGGTACCGGCCTCTCGGCGAAGTGCGCGGAGGCGGGAGGGGCGGACCTCATCATCATCTACAACTCCGGCCGCTACCGGATGGCAGGGAGAGGTTCCCTCGCTGGCCTGATGCCGTACGGCGACGCCAATGCCGTCGTCGTCGAGATGGCGGCCGAAGTGCTCCCGGTCGTCCAGCACACTCCGGTGCTGGCTGGGGTGTGCGGTACCGATCCGTTCCGGCTGATGCCCGTGTTCCTGCGTCAGCTCAAGGAGATGGGGTTCGTCGGTGTCCAGAACTTCCCCACCGTCGGGCTGATCGATGGTGTTTTCCGCCAGAACCTCGAAGAAACAGGCATGGGTTTCGATCTCGAGATCGAAATGATCCGGATCGCGCACGAATTGGATATGCTGACCGCTCCCTATGTCTTCGACCCCGATCAGGCACGAGCGATGGCTGAGGTCGGAGCCGACATTATCGTGCCGCACGTCGGTTTGACGACCAAGGGGATGATCGGCGCGAAGACAGCCCTGACGCTTGACGAAGCCGTCGAACGGGTGCAGGCGATGTGCGATGCCGCCAAGGAGGTCAATCCAGACGTCATCGTGCTCTGCCACGGCGGGCCGATCGCTGAGCCGGAGGATGTCGCCTACGTCCTGGAGCGGACACGCGGGGTCGTCGGCTTTTTCGGTGCCTCCAGCGTCGAGCGGCTGCCGACCGAGCGGGCCATGGTCGAGACGATGCAACGCTTCAAGTCCTTGCAGCCGCGCACCGCTTGACAGGAGCGGGCCGAAGCACTAGGATGATCATGGAGAATCGATTATCGAGTCATTCGCAAAGAGCGAGGCGACCGATGGCGAAGCCGAGTACGACGTCGACCGATCGTGCACTGCCCCGCCCGATCGCGCGGCGGGTCCTCCGCGAGGAGATCAAGGAATACCTGATCGATGCCATCCTACGCGGCACGCTCAAGCCGGGCGACCGTATCGTCGAGACCCGGATCGCGCACGAACTCGGCGTCAGCCAGACGCCAGTCCGCGAGGCGCTCCGCGATCTGGAACTCCTCGG
>BEID01000211.1 GCA_002898975.1 bacterium HR27
CCAGCTGGTCGATGACGTGTACCCTGACCTCGTGCGCCTTGCTCCCCCATCGAAGCGGAAAGGCACGAGTTTGCCTACTGTACCTTTGAGGACTTGACATCTCTCTCTGGTAATCTCTCGTTAGGAAAGACACCCTCGTGAAGACGGAGGGACGAGGATGGTGCGAAGGGTTGCCTGCGCAATGCTGGTAGCGCTCGTGCCCGTCGTCGCAGCTGCAGGCTCGGCGCATGCCGCGTACCAGCAGCTCTTTTACGAGTGGTCAGCGGTTGGTGTACAACCGGGCGGTGCAATCTGGTACTACTCCGGAAACTATCTCGGGCGTACGGACTGGAACCCGCTGCGCGGCGTGAACGCGCTCACACGGCACCAAAGCACTGTCTACGTTCGAAACCCGACAGGGGACATTCGTAGTCCCGGTACAACGCTGTATTTCATTCATGGGGGACAAGTGCGGAAGACGGTGCCCTCGTACGCTTGGTCGATGGTCGGCTGTGGGTCGATCGCACCGGGTGGTGCCGTCTTCGGCGGCTGTACCACCGACCCACAATACCTCGGCGGCTTCGCGAGTACGGTGCCCGCGCAGGATCGTGGGACGTGGGCGTTCCTGCTGTGCGATGCCGCGGGCTGTTACGGCGGTGTCGGGCGGGATCGCACCTGGACGCTCTGGTAGGAGGTGACGCGTGAAGAACCGTCTCGTCCTCGCTGGTGCTCTCGGTCTCGCAACGCTCGTCGTGGCCCTGCTCCTGCTGCGCCAAACCGCACTTCTCGCGTCGATTCCCGGACTGGCACAGGTGGAGTCAGCTGCGGAGGCTCGCCGGGACGGGCAAGACACGCCTGTCCTGCGTGTCGCGGGTAGGCCAGTGACGGTGGCCGACCTAGACGAGATGGAGCGCTGGACTGTGGCGAACCTCGACTGGATGCGGGATGCGCTCACCAACACGACCGATGAGGGGCAACGTGCACTGCTCGAGCGGCACATCGCGCTCATCGAAGCGTACGGTACCCCGACGGTCGCGCTCGCTGCGCTCATCCGCGACCGCGCCCTGGAAGCAGCGGCGGAGCGGGAGGGTCTCTGGCCGGACGAAGCCACAGTCCGCGCACGCGTGGAACGCGATCGCGCGCTGGCAGCGACGAGCGGCGACGCTCGGCTCGCTGCATACATCCGCACGTTCGGTGAGCAGGCGTACTGGAACGACTGGTACCCACGGGTGGCGGCGCGAGAAATCGCACTGGAACGGCTGTACGAGGCGCACACCGGCCACCTGTCGGATCTCCAGCAGCGTCAGGCGCTCTGGCTCGAGACCGAACGCTCGATCGTCCAGGAAGCCGGCATCGAGGTGGTCGAGGACGAACGGTTGCCTGCTTCGGTGGACTCGGCCCTGCGCTACCTCGACGAGTACTGGAAGCTCACCGAGGATTCGGTCTCTTCGTGATGCCGCACTGCACAGAACCGATGGACCGGCACCGTGCCGGGCGCTACGATAGGAGCGAGGTGCCTGGAGGTACCCGCGCGAGTTGGAAGTCCCACCCTGGTTCCGGTGTGCTTGCCATGCGCTGGGCAGCTGGTTCGGTCGTCGTTCGGGCATACGCCGAGCTGAACGATTTCCTGCCGGCACCGGTGCGCCAGCGTTCGTTCGAGGTCGCGCTGCCGCTCGGCGCGACGGTGCGCGATCTCGTCGCAGGCATCGGGATCCCTCCGGTGGAGGTCGATCTCGTCCTGGTCGATGGTGAACCGGTCGACTGGGCGTACAAGCTACGTGCTGGCCAGCGGATCGCGATCTACCCGATGTTCGAGGCGATCGATATCGGGCCGGTGCAACGGTTACGGGAGAAGCCGCTCCGTGAGCCGCGTTTCGTCTGCGACGTGCATGTCGGGCGCCTGGCTGCCTACTTGCGTCTCCTGGGCTTCGATACCTGGTACGAGCGCACGGCCGAGGATGCGGCACTGGCGAGCCGGGCGAGTGGCGAGCGACGGATCCTCCTGACGCGTGACCGCGAGTTGCTCAAGCGCCGGGCGGTCACACACGGCTACTGGCTCCGTTCGGTGCAACCGCGCATGCAGCTCTTGGAAGTCGTCCGGCGCTTCGATCTGCTCGGCAGCATCCGCCTCTTCGTCCGCTGTCCGCGGTGCAACGGCGTGCTCGAGCCGGTCGAGCGCACGGCGGTGCGCGACCGCGTGCCGCCGCGGAGCTGGGTGCGAGCGGAAGCGTTCTGGCAGTGCGTGAGCTGTGGACAGATTTACTGGTACGGCACGCACTGCGAGCGTGTCGAGGAACTGGTCGACTGGCTGCGGCATGCGCTCAGCCCGGACCGGAGTGCATGAGAGCGACAGACGCCTCGGGCAGACAGAACTCCAGAGGGTACTGCCTGCCCGAGGTCGATCGCTGGTCGGAAGAGTCCGAGTTCAGGCGCGCCGCCCGCTCCGGGCTGCTGCGAGGTGCTGCCGTGCGTACTCGCTGAGCGGGACCGGGGCCACGGTGGCGCGGATCTCGACCTGGCGATGCGGCTCGAGCCACGGCCGGCTGCGTGCTCCGCCGTCCGGTTCGCCCCAGAGGACGGTGACTGCGGTGCCCGGTTCGGCGTACTCGGGTTCGACGATGGCGAGCGAGATCATCGCGCGCTCGTTCCAGCTGAAGCCGACGTACGTCGAGATGCCGATGACGCGCTTCTCGCGGTTCAGAACGGCATCGTACTGCCAGGTCGCGTACGTCGAGAGCGGCAGATCGATGTATTTGGCAGGAAGCTCGTCGGTATAGGAGCGGACGACCGCGGCGACATCATCCTGGTTCCAGACGAGCGAGACCTTGACGCGATGCCGCTCGTTCGCCATGCGTTCCAGCGCAGGCCGGCCGATGAAGTCGTGATCGAACTTGACGAGGTGCCCGTAGCCGAGTTCCCACGGCGTCATGTAGTAGTCCTCGACGTTGGGTGAGGCGAAGCTGCCGCCGATCGCCCAGGTCGCTTCGTTGGCCGTCGCTGGGAGCCACTCGCGGAACGGCCGCAATTCCTCACCGGTGTAGATCGCTGGGAGAGGACGTGGAATCCAGCCAAGCTCGAAAGCCGTCGTGAAGTAGGCGAGGGAGCCGACCTGGCGCAGGCCGAAGCGTTGCCCGGCTTCGATGATCGCTGCCTTGACGGCTGGCCCTTCGTCCCACGGTCCGAACAGCTCGAAGCCCGGTCCACCGGCCATCGTGTGGCGCAGCGCCCAGACGTCGCAACCGGCGATCCGAAGCTGGATGATCTCGAAGAAGCGTGTGTCGGGCAACGGTGCACCGGTCAGATACTCGAGCAGCGGAAACGCATTCGGCCCTTCGACCTGGAAGCGGTAGACCGTCCGACGGCCAGTCGGGTTCTGCGTGAAGATCTCGTCCCGCTCGTACTGGACGTCCCAGTCACCGGTCTCGGCATGGAACTGGACCCAGTTGTGGCCGGCCGCACGGCCGACGAGGAACAGCTCGTCGGATTGCAAGCTGTAGAGAATGCCGTCGCCGATGTAGTAGCCCTGGGGGCTCACGGCGAGGAAGTGACGGGCGCGACCTGGACGGAACGTCTGGAAGCTGTTCACGGCCAAGTACGAGACGAGCTTCACTGCGTCGGGGCCACGCAGGATCGACGTGGTCATGTGGAACGACTGGTCGTAGAGGGCGACTGTCTCGCGCCAGGCACGCTGCTCGTCGCGCCAGTTGGTGTACTCCGGGAGCACGTGCGGTGGTGGCTGTCGCTGGACTGCGTCGCGGACGACCGATCCTTTCCGGTTGGCATACAGGTAGTCAACGATGTTGGGGACGCTGTCGATGAGTTCCTGCAACGTGCGGGGTTTGCGCTCTGTCGTCATCGTACTCGTTCCTCCCTGTTCGTCCTCGCTCAGCGCCGATCGAGCGCAGCCAGAAAGTCGGCCAGCCCGTTAAAGATGAAGTCGGCTACTCCGGTGGGCGCGTCGCGGTCGGTGCCGGTGCGCACCAGCACGGCGGTACAACCGACCCGGCGTGCCATCGAGACGTCGATCTCGAGGTCGTCGCCGATCATCACCAGCTCCTGCGGTGCCACGCCGAGGCGGCGCGCCGCGACGGCCAGTGCCTCGGTGGCCGGTTTGCCGATCAGCCGTGGCTGCGTATTGGTGACGTGGGCGACCGCGGCCATGAGCGCGCCGCCCATCG
>BEID01000212.1 GCA_002898975.1 bacterium HR27
GTACCGACAACGCGATTGTGGTGAAGCAGCTGCAGATCGGGCGCCTGCGTTACCCCTACGTCTCGGGCCAGGCCTGGAGACGGTGGTGGCGGGAGGTGCTGTACACGCACTTCGGTTGGGAGCCGAGCCCAGTCACGCGGGAAGCGAAGAGTGCCTACACGGCGGGAGATCCGATCACCTATGCGGAGGATGACCTCTTCGGTTACATGGCTGCCCGCAAGCGGGCGAAGGGATCGGATACCTACCGGCGCATATCACCATTGCGCGCGAGCTTGCTGGTCTCAGTTTTCCCGAACGTGATCGCGAACGACTTCGGGCACTTCTCACGCAACTTGCCGCCCGGAACTGACATCATCCCCTTCGAGTCGGAGGTTTACTCGACCTATCTTCAGGGTTCCTTCAGTATCGTCTTGAACGAAGTTGGCCGCTTCGCTGTTGGTGCCATGGCGGATATCGCTGAGGACCTCGCCAGAAATGCGCAGCTGGAAGAGGCTGCCGATGACTGGAACGGTCGCAAGGTCTATCGCCTGCCCGCTCAGGAGCGAATCCGGCGCGTTCGGGAAGCGCTCGCGGCGCTCGCCCAGCTCCGCGGTGGCGCGCGGCTGGCGCGGAACCTTTCCGATGTGGCACCGGTCGCCGTGATCGTGGGTTTCGTCGATGGAGGGAACGCACCGTTCCAGAACCTTTTCGCGGCGGATCCGGTTGCAGCTGAGCAAGTCGTTCTAAATCTCGAGCGGTTCCGTTCCGTGCTCGCGGACTATACTGACCGCCTTCTCCCGCTCAATGGCGACAAGCCGGTGCTCGTCGGCTGGCATCCGACTGTACTGGCCAACGAAACGGAGATTCGTCGAACGATCGAGAGCGGTGAACCGCCGTTCGATCGAGTCGAACTCGTGTCGTCGCCGAAGGCGGCCCTCGATAAGGCAGCGGAACTGGTCGCAACGGCCTATACGTACGTGTCCTGATGGTGGTCACGATGCACGGCCTAGTCGACCCAGCCATTCGGATTCGCATCACGGCGCTGACTGCGTCGTTCCGCGCACCGAGTTTTGTTGCCTACCAGCTCTCGCTCGTCGTCCCGCCTCTCGCGACTGTATTCGGGCTGCTCTCGGCAGCGAGCGGGCGCTGGATAACGCCGGAGCATGTCTCTTGGCTCGCCTATCGTCTGACCTACGCTGCCAGGGCGATGGATATCGAGGCGATCTACGCTGTCGAGCGAAAGGACCCTGCCGCCACGCCCCGGTTCGCCGAGCGGAACATCGTCCAGCGGGAGTTCCTCGTGCAGCCGGAACTCGATCTCTTTCTTCCGGCGGACTGGCGACCGATTTTCGAACGGCCGCGCTACCAGCTTGTGCTCGGTCGCAGTCAGGACATCGCGATGGTCGAGGCGATCGAACCGGCTGAGCTCGAGCCGGTGGAGGGTGGCGCGGTCGCGGGTGTGCTTTTGCCGATCGATGTCGTGGTGCGCAACGGGGTGACCGCGGTCCTGCACAACTTGCCCGTCGCCTTCACTCCTGATCCCGACCGGAAGCCCTATCGTGTCGCTCTTTTCGGCTTGATCGACGGACAGCGCGGAACGCTTGGGGTCCGGTCGACGATGCTGACCGATGGTGGCGGGTGGCTCGTTCGTGACCGACGCTCCGGGCTGGTCGTGCCGGTGTACCGGCAGGAGTGGATCCTCCATGGAGCGTGAGCCGCTCGCGAAGTCAGGCGAACCACCCATCACGCTTCGGCAGCACACGCTGGAGGTTCTGGCGTACGCCGAGCAGGTCGTCGAGGCGTATCGACCGCTCTGGCAACACATGCTCGGTGCGGATGCGACGACCGTACTGGCACGAGCCCTCCCGCTCGCCGCGCTCGGCCATGATCTGGGTAAGGCAGCGAGCGGGTTCCAGCGGTCGCTCCAGCAGCGCAGCGCTCGCTGGGAGTTCCGGCATGAGGTGCTCTCGTCTGCGATCTTGCTCGCCGCGGGACTCGCCGAGTCCGACGCTGGTCGACTCGCTCTCGCCGCGATCTTGACCCACCATCGGGATCTCCGTGAGGAACGCCTCTGGCGCGATGCCGGGTGGCCACAGCTTCCCAAGCCTGCATTTCTCGAGAAGGCCAGACAGCAATTCCTGACGCGGGCGCAGGAACTTGTGCCGTATTGGGACTGGTTATGTTCCTTCTGGAACGAGCACGGGTATGCACGTGACTTCCCACTCCCGGAGGTGTTGCAGGATTTGCCAGTTCCTGCGGATTTTCTCCGCGAGTTGCAGGATATCTGCGACACGGAGCATGCCTTTCGTTCCCGAGAAGGTCTACTCCTCACGCTCTGTCGGGGCTGGTTGCTCGCGGCCGATCATGCTGCGAGCGCTGGCGTCGCGTCCTTTCTCGCGGAGCTGCCAGCGGATTGGAGTGAGCGACAACGGCGGCGGCTTGCTGAGTCCCAGGCGCATGGCCCTGGACAGTTGCGTGAGTTCCAGCGTGTTCTCGGGGAACACCTCGGGAGCGCCATGCTGGTGGCGCCGACAGGATCGGGGAAGACCGATGCTGCGCTTCGTTGGATCGCTCGCAATCGCGAGGGGGGAGAGCGGATCTTTTACGTCCTGCCGTATCAGGCGAGTATCGAGGCGATGAGTCGCACCCTCGAGCAGCTTTTCGGTCGTGATGCCGTCGGAACGCTCCATGCACGGACGCTCGAGGTTGCGTTCCAGCGCTATTTCCAGGGAGACGATTACGAGGAGGCGTACGAAGCGGCACGCCGGGAAGCGGAGCTCAACCGGCTGGTGCACAAACCGATCAAGGTCACGACACCGTTCCAGCTGCTGAAGTGGCTCTTCGGTGTGCCCCGCTTCGAACTCGGGATCGCCGAGTTGACTGGGGCACTCGTGATTTTCGACGAGATCCACGCCTACGACGCGCATGTAACCGCTCTGATCCTCGAGCTCGTCCGGGTTTTGCGGGAACTGGGCGCTCGTTGTCTCTTCATGTCGGCAACGTTCCCGGCGTTTCTCCGACTCGAGATCGAGCGTGCCTTCGGCGAACCATTGCCGCTGTTCCATCTCGCGGAACCACCCGCGTCGGACGATTGGGCTCGAACCTTCCTGCTCACCGCACGTCACCAGCTGCAGTGGTCAGCGGGAATGCTCGAGGAGGCAGTCGACGCGATCGCCGAGGCTGCTGCACGTGGGCAGCGGGTGCTCGTCGTCGCCAATCGCGTCCAGCAGGCGCAGGTGCTGTTCCAGGCGTTGAAGCAGCGAGTCCCGGCTGGCTTGCATTTGCTGCATGCCCGTCTCACGCGTCGCGATCGGATCGAGCGGGAACGGGCGATTCTCCAAGCGCTGCGCGGTGAACGCCCCCTCGATGTGCGCGTGCTCGTCGCAACACAGGTCATCGAGGTCTCGCTCGATATCAGTTTCGACCTCATGTTCACCGAAGTCGCGCCGGTCGACGATCTGCTGCAGCGGTTCGGCCGTGTGAACCGCTACAACGAGCATGGAGCACCGCGTCCCGTCATGGTGAGCAAGGCGTACGACGAAGGGCTCCTGCGCGTGTATGACCGGGAGCGGATCGACCGGACCCTCGCCGAGGCTCCACCAGATGGTCATCCGCTGGATGCGCGGGACGCTGAGCAGTGGGTCGAGCGGGTCTATCGCCTGGGCTGGACGACGAGCGAGGGCAAGCGGTTTGAGCAAGCACTATCGTCGTTTCGGGCTGTCGTCGAAGGACTGCGACCGCTGCAGCATGCCGAAATGGCGTTCGAGGACTTCTACCGTCTGTTCCAAGGCACAGAGGTCTTACCGAGTCGATTTCTGGAAGCGTACACGCGTGCGGTAGCGGAGGGCCGACATCTCCTTGCCAACCAGTTCCTGGTCCCAATACCGTTCGGCACCTTCTGGAAGCTCCAGCGTGATGGTCGTTTGCAGCAGTTGAAGGATCGCATCGTCGTCGCTGCAGTGCAGTACGACGATGAACTGGGCCTCCTGCCCGACGAAGCGGATATCGATGCCGTCCTCGTGTGAGGGAGGGCCGCGCGGTGTCAGGTGGGCAGCTTGTCACTGGCACGCGCATGTCCTATGTCGGTATCTGCGATCGGAAGATCTGGCTCGCGGGGCACGCGATCGAGGGCTACCATGACCACGAGCTGCTCGCGCTGGGGCGATTGCTCG
>BEID01000213.1 GCA_002898975.1 bacterium HR27
TGGAGCCCGTGTGGGGGCCGCGATGGTACAAGGTGGTACGGACACGCGGCCGGAGAGCGGCCGCATCGATGTGCTCTATTCGCTGCGGATGTATCCCGCATTTCGCGTGCTCTTCGGGACGACCTTGACCACCAATGCTGCGTTCTGGATGTGGTCGCTCCTCATCGGCTGGTTGGCACTGCTGCTCACGGACTCCCCGTTTTTCGTCGGATTGACCGGCTTTCTCAATGGCATCCCGATGCTCATCGTGAGTCTGCCAGCCGGTGTCCTCATCGACCGGTTCGACCGTCGGGCTGTTCTGCTCCTCGCGCAAATCGTCGTGGCGCTCGTCACGGTCGTGCTGGTGGTGTTTCTGTGGTTCGACTGGTTGCGTCCCTGGCAGTTGCTCCTCGCGGCCTTTCTCTCGGGGTCGGGGATGGCCTTCGTCTTCGCGACACGCAGTGCGCTGGTCGCGAACCTGGTCGGCCGTGAGGCGCTGGCCAATGCGGTTGCCTTGACCTCGACGGCCCAGAATGCGCCGCGCATCGTCGGTCCAGCCGTGGCTGGACCGCTCGTCGGGGCGATCGGTTTGACTGGTGCCTTTGCGGTCTGCGCCAGTTTTCAGGTCGTCTCGGTCGTCATCACCGCTCGTTTGCCGCGTGTGGTGCCGGCAGGGCGTGGTGGTACCTTCTGGCGCTCGTTCGTGGAGGGACTGGAGACGGTCTGGCGACGGGAACATCTCCTGGCGCTGATGGCACTAGCGGCGTTGCCTACGTTACTCATTTTTCCGTACACGAACTTTTTGCCGGTCTTCGCGCGTGACGAGCTCGGGTTGGGAGCGACTGGCCTCGGTATCCTGATGGCATTGAACGGCATCGGGGCCGTCGTGGGATCAGTGACGGTCGCTGCACGACGGCGCATCGGCGAGTCGCCGCGGGTTCTCGTCATCAGTGTGCTCGCTTTCGCGCTCACCGTGTTCGCGTTCGCTCATGCCCCGGCCGCGTGGCTCGCTGGCGTGTTCTTGCTGCTGGCTGGTGGGGCGGGTGCCGTGTACATGGCGTCCACGAATACGCTCCTCCAACTTGCGGTCGATGACAACATCCGTGGCCGTGTCCTCAGCGTCTATCTGCTGACCTGGGGGCTGCTCCCGGTCGGGACGTTGCCGGCCGGAGCGATCGCTGATGCCTGGGGTGCACCACTCGCTGTGACTGTGTTGACGCTCGCTGCCATCGTCGCGATCGTGCTGGTGACTCTTCGCTTTCCGGTGCTGCGCCATTCGGCCCTGGTTGCCGAACGCGCCCAGGCAGCGACGCGGGTTCGTTGAGCTTCTGACCGCGAGGAGTACGGAGCCGTGCGACAGCTCGTCCCGCGTCCCTGGGTGCTGCAGCAGGCGCCGCTACGCGCCGTGTTGGGGCTGACGCTGCTGGCAGGACTGGTGACGGGTCTGGTCGTACCGTTCCTGGCGCTCGTCGCCCGCGAGCGGGGGGCGTCCTACGGTACGGTCGGTCTCATGGCGTCGGCCTTCATGCTGGCGCAACTCGTCTTCCAGCTCCCCGCGGGTGCGCTGGCCGATCGCTTCGGACGGGTGAGGCCGGTGCTCGCGGGTCTCCTCATCGAAGGTGCGGCGACCGCGGCGTTCGTGTGGGCTGACTCGACCTGGCTGTTCATCCTGCTCCGGCTGATTCAGGGGATCGGGTTGTCGCTCATCTATCCGGCGGTGCGCGCGCTCATCGCCGATCTGACCCCGCTCGAGCGGCGTGGGGAAGCTTTCGCTGCCTTTTGGGGCATGCTCAACGTTGGCTGGCTCCTGGGCCCAGCGATGGGAGGGCTCCTGGCGGCCGCGATTGGGAAGGTTCCGCTTCTCCTGTTCAGCGGGCTCGGCGAGATGGTACTGGTCGTCCCAGCGTGGTTCCTCTTCCGGCGAGTACGCCTCGCACTCGTGGTGCCGCCCGTCGAGGCAGGTCGGCGTTCCTTCCGGAAGCTCATGGGACCAGCGCTCGCGGCAGCGATGCTGCTCGCCTTCGGGTTCGAGGTTCCGGTCGGAATCTTTTCCGGCATCTGGAGCATTTACCTCGATGAGATCGGTGCGAACGAGCTGGAGCTGGGCCTTTCCTACACTGCGTTCTCGTTGACGAACCTGATGACGTTGCCCATCGGAGGGCGACTGGCCAATCGCCAGCCGCGCTGGCGACGCGTTGCATTCCTCTCGGTCATTCTCGGAGGCATCGTGGTGGGCTACGGCATTCCGTCGGTACCGCTCCTGCTCACTCTCGGGGCGATGGAGGGGGCGATCGCTGGACTGCTGACACCGTCAGTTGATGCCTACCTCTCGGCGATCGCCGGGCCGGAGTATCAGGGCAGAATTCAGGGGGCCTACACGACTGCAGGGATCGCGGGGGCGGCGGTGAGTGCTCTGGGGAGCTCCGTACTGTATGCGCAGGGACACTGGGTGCCGTTCACGGTCGCTGGTGCCGTGCTGATCGGCATGACCGTACCGGCCGCACTGGTGATGCGAACGACGGAACGATCGCAAGCGCCCGGTGTCATGCCCGAGCCGTTGGCGACGCGCTGATGTAGAACGAGCTGGCTCTATAGCCGTAGAAAGGAGGACACGTGCGCCAGGTCGAGGTCCCGTTCACTGTCTACTGGGGCGATGCTGATCCGGCGCAGCTCATCTACTATCCCAACGTGTTTCGCTACGTGGCCCAGGCCGAACACGAGCTGTTCGCACAGATCGGTTTCACGACGATCCGCATGATGCGCGAACTCGGTGTAGCGAACCCGCGCGTCCATGTCGAGGTCGACTACGAGCGGCCGCTGTGGGTCTACGATCGCGGCGTCTGCCGGCTGTGGGTGAGCCAGATCGGGCGCTCGTCGCTCCGGCTCGATTTTGAGTTGGTGAAGGACGGCGAGCATGAACCTGCTGTGAAAGGCCATATGGTACAGGTGTTCGTGGATATGCAGGCGATGCGGCCGGTACCGATCCCGGAGGCACTGCGTCGAGCTCTGGAGGTCGAAGAGCCTGGTCATGCCGAGCCTGGTCATGCCGCGGCGTCGTGAGGAGCCGTGGGCGGCGAGCGGGTCCTATCGTCCGGCGCCGTGGTATCCTCGACGATCGGAATGCAGGAGGAGCGAGGATGGCGGGGAAGCCGCGCGCGTTCTCGGGCATCCAACCGACAGGGGGGATTCACCTCGGGAACTACCTCGGGGCGATCCGGAACTGGGTGCTCCAGCAGGATCAGTACGACAACATCTTCAGTATCGTCGACCTGCACGCGATGACGGTGCCGTACGATCCGCACGAATTGCGCCAGCGAACGCTCGAGGTCGCAAGCGTCTTGCTCGCAGCCGGTATCGACCCTGAGCGCTCGATCCTCTTCGTCCAGTCGGACGTGCGTGAGCACACCGAGCTCTGTTGGATCCTGGGGACGCTCGCCACGTTCGGCGAGCTACGGCGGATGACGCAGTTCAAGGAGAAATCGAAGGGAAACGAACGGGTCGGTGCTGGGTTGTTCTTCTATCCGGTGCTCCAGGCAGCTGACATCTTGCTGTACGACGCTGCAGTCGTACCGGTGGGCGAGGATCAGAAGCAGCACATCGAGCTGACACGCGATCTGGCGATCCGCTTCAACCACACGTTCGGTGAGACGTTCGTCGTGCCGGAGCCGGACATCAAGCCAGCTGGGGCGCGCATCATGTCGCTCACTGACCCGCACAAGAAGATGAGCAAGAGCGATCCGGATCCGGACAGCCGGATCGAGTTGCGTGACCCGCCGGATGTGATCCGCCGCAAGATCCGCAAGGCGGTCACCGATTCCGAGACGGTGATCCGCTACGACGAAGAGCGCAAACCGGCGATCTCGAACCTACTCACGATCTATTCGCTGCTCTCCGGTATCCCGATACCCGAACTCGAAGAGCGCTACGCCGGGAAGGGATACGGGCAGTTCAAGCAGGATCTCGCCGAGGTGATCATCGAGGCGCTCGCACCGATCCAGGCAAAGCTCGAGGCACTGATGGTGAATCCGGCTATAGTGATCCAGACGCTCCGGGAGGGCGCAGCCCGGGCACGCGAGCTGGCTGCAGCCAAGATGGCGGTCGTACGCGAGCGCTGCGGCCTCGGGCTTCCGCCGCTCGATTGAATGGGTC
>BEID01000214.1 GCA_002898975.1 bacterium HR27
CGAAGAGTTCGGGATTGAAGCGGCAGAGGGCGTGCAGCAGGCCGATCGGGGCCGCGCGAGCGGCTGCGCTTCCCGTCGCTGTGCCCGGGCCAGCCACACCGCGCTGGAAGTCGCTGTGGTGCGCGGCGTCCGTCAGTGCCCGGCGGGTCGGTTCGTCCAAGAAACGCGCTCCCGGTCCTTCGAGGAGCCGGAGGAAGCAGTAACCAGCCGCAGCGACGTCGAGATAGCCACCAGAACCGATCGCACTCTCGACGAGACAGAGCGCCAGTTCGGTCTCGTCGGTGAACGTTCCAGCCGGAACCTCGACCGATCCGTCCGGAGCCAGAAGCGGGACGAACCGATCGAGCCAACCGTAGCGGGCGGTAATCTCTTCACGCGTGAGCCCGGCAACCGGCATGCCCAGCGCGTAGCCGATCGCCATGCCGAGGAGGTAACCCAAGAACCGGTCGAGAAGATCCACAGGCTGCGTTTCCTGCACCGCCCATACCTCCCGTCGTCGCCGACGGTCAAGTGAAGCATGCGTTCTCCTTGTGCGCCAGTGCCGGAGCATGCGCGCCGAACCGAGTTCCATCCGCTGTGCCGGAACGGCCGCGATCGTTCTCGAAGCGTCCGGGACATCCTCGCTCCGTTTCGGCTCGCGCGGCTGGATGTGTGCGAGGCCGCTCAGGCTGGATGGGCAAGTACTCCGGGGGTGTACGCGAGGACTGAACCGAAAATCCCTGTCTCTCGGCCACACCAGCTGCTATGCTGGCGGTATGCGGAGGAGGGCGACCGGCTGGCGACGGGTGCGTGAAAAGGAAGCGGGAAGCGATGCCGCGGATCGTGAGCGATCTGGTGGATGTGTACGTGTTCCGGCGGCTTCCGCAGCGTCCATCGTACGATGTCCAGTTTCTTCTCTTACGTCGTCGAGCCGATGGGCCACTCGGTGGCACCTGGCATGCAGTGCACGGCCGGATCCTTCCTGAGGAACGGGCGATCGATGCGGCAGTGCGCGAGTTACTCGAGCAGACAGGGCTCGTGCCGCAGCGGCTCTACTCGGCTGACTACGTCTCGCAGTTCTACGACCACACCAGCGACGCGATTGTGCTCGCGCCGGCGTTCGCGGCGCTCGTTGAACCGCGCGCTGCGGTCCGTCTGTCTCCGGCACACGACGACTTCGCCTGGTGCGATCTCGAGGAAGCGGTCGCTCGCCTGCTCTGGACCAGCCAGCGCTGGGCGGTGCGTCACATCCACGCCGTGATTGCCTGTGGCGGTGAGGAGGCCGAGTACTACGCGCTGACCTAGAGTTCTTCCAGGCTGTCGCGGATCACGTCGAAGTACTCGAGCGCGAGGCCGGTGCCGATCGCCACGCAACTCAAAGGATCATCGGCGACGAAGCACGGCACACCGGTCACCTCGGTAAGCAAGCGATCGAGATTGCGTAGGAGTGCGCCCCCTCCGGTTAGCACCATCCCTTTGTCGATAATGTCCGAGGCCAGTTCCGGCGGTGTTTCCTCCAGGACAGCTCGTACCGTAGCCAGGATCGCCTCGAGCGGCTCGGCGATCGCCTCGACGACCTCGTTGGCGTGCAGCTGGATCGTTCGCGGAAGCCCGGTCACCTCGTCGCGACCCCGGACTTCCATCACCAGATCCTCTTCGACCGGCAGCGCCGAGCCGATCGCGATCTTGATCTCCTCGGCAGTTCGCTCGCCGATGCGCAGGTTGTGCTTGCGCTTCACGTAGGCAGCGATGGCATCGTCGAGGTGGTTGCCACCGATGCGAACCGACTTGGCGACGACGATGCCGTTGAGCGAGATGACCGCGACCTCGGTCGTTCCTCCACCGATGTCGATAACCATATTCCCACTCGGATCGGCGATCGGGATCCGTGCGCCGATCGCTGCCGCCAGCGGCTCGGCGATGAGATACGCGCGCCGCGCGCCCGCATTGAGTGCGGCATCGCGGACCGCTCGCCGCTCGACATTCGTGACGCCGGCCGGGACCGAGATCATCACTTCTGGGCGAATCAGGGAGAAGCGACCGACTGCCTTGTTGATGAAGTAGCGGAGCATCTCCTGCGTCACCACGTAGTCCGCGATGACGCCGTTGCGCATCGGACGGACCACCTCGATGGTATCGCGCGGCTCGCGTCCGAGCATGTTGCGCGCTTCGATGCCGACGGCCTTGACCCGCCCGTCCTTCGCGGAGATGGCCACGACCGAGGGCTCGTTGATCACGATGCCCCGGCCTCGCACGTAGACGAGCACGTTGGCGGTTCCCAAGTCGATTCCCAGCTGCTTCGGCACGGCTCCCTCACCCCACCCGACCGGTACGATCGCCCTGGAACGCCGATCGACCTTCGCTACTGTTTCGCTCCAATTCTAGCATCGTGATGCGAGAATCTGCGGCATGCAGCCGCGCGCCATTGACCGTAACTTTTTGCGTCGCTCGACTCACTCTTGACGACAGCGTGACACTCTGGTTCGATCCCGTCGACACGGGAGCCGGGTATGTCTGACTCAGCGGACGTCATCGTCGTCGGGGCAGGGATCGTCGGCGCGAGCACTGCCTACTGGCTCGCTCAGTTCGGCGTGTCGAACCTCATCGTGTTGGAGCGAGCCGTGCCAGCGAGTGGCGCGACGGGCAAGTCGGGTGCCCTCGTTCGGTTGCACTACCCGAACCCACACGAGACGCGCCTGGCCCTGGAGAGCTTACGTTTCTTTCAGGAATGGGAGGCCCGGGTCGGTACACCGTCACCGTTCGTCCGTGCCGGCTTTCTCCAGGTCGTGGCCCCGGAGGACGAGGAGAAGCTTCGCGCGAACGTGGCGATGCAGCGGGCGCTCGGTGCGCCGGTCGAGCTGTTAGGCCCGGAGGCAGTGGCCGAGCTCGAACCGTGGCGCGACGTTACGGGGCTGACGGTCGCGGCGTACGAGCCGGAAAGCGGATATGCAGATCCGGTCGCGGCGACGTTCGCTCTGCTGCACCGGGCGCGTCAGGCCGGAGCGGAGATCCGGATCGGCGAGCGGGTGCTGGCGATCGATGTCGACCGCGAACGAGTGGTCGGCGTTCGAACCGAGCGGGGTCGGATCGCAGCTGGCACCGTCGTCCTGGCTGTAGGGCCCTGGGCCAACCAGCTGCTGACTCCGCTGGGACTGGAGTACGGGCTCGTCCCGCGGCGCGTCCAGGTCGCGATCTTCCGCTGGCCGAGCGACCTCGCTCCCCGGCACTGCTGTGGTATCGATACGAGTCTCGGCCTGTGGTACCGGCCGGAGGGGGAGACCAGCACCCTGGTCGGGCTGGAAGCCGGAGTCGTTCCAGCTGACCCGGACCAGTATGCCGAGACGGCAGATGCCAGTTTCGTGCCAGCGGCACGGGCAGCGATCGCTCGCCGGTACCCAGGACTCGCACACGGTATCGCTCGCGGGGGCTGGGCCGGTGTCGTGATGCAGAGTCCGGACGGTCGCCCATTGATCGGCCCGGTCCCTGGTTACACCGGTCTCTTCGCCATGCTCGGCGATTCCGGGACCTCCTTCAAGACGGCACCAGCTGTCGGACGAGCGCTGGCCGAGTGGGTCGTGCACGGTGCTCCAGCACAGGATCTTTCAGCATTCCGGCTGACACGCTTCGCTGAAGGACAATCCTGGGTCGATCCGACGGATTATGCCCGTGCTCACCGGACCGTCTCACGCTGATGCTGTGCCTGGCCGCGCCGGTACAGCCAGCGCTTGGTCACCTCGACCAGCGCGAGGTATGTGGTGACCGCGCCAGCGAGAAAGATGAGGTACGAGGGCGGGAGTGGTACGAACCCGAGCAGAGGCGCGAGCGGGCTGTACGGCAGAACGAGCCCGACGGCGACCACTGCCAGAACGTTGAGCGCGAATGACCGGCTGGGGAGCCAGCGCCATGGTGCTCGAGCGGTTCGAATGACGAAAACGACCAAGCATTGCGTCACGAGTGACTCTACGAACCAGCCGGTGTGGAAGAAGGTCTCGCTGGCGCGGAACAAAAAGAGCAGCACGCCGAAGGTGAGGAAATCGAAAAGCGAGCTGACTGGTCCGAGAACGAGCATCGCGCGGCGGATGAAGCCGATGTCCCAGCGCCGGGGTGAAGCGGTGAGTTCCGGATCGACCCGATCGCGTGGAATCG
>BEID01000215.1 GCA_002898975.1 bacterium HR27
TCGTCGCGCCGACAGCACCGGCCCCGATGATGGAAACCTTCCGTCGCATGCGAACTGCTCCTCGCTCGACTCCATCGACACCCTGGTAAGGCGGACACTGGCACCCTTCGTTCCGTGGGTATCGTAGCACAGATTCTCGCGGCACCGATGGGCTACAATCGCACGAGACCGGCTCGCGGAGGTGGAGGATTCGCCGGTGGTGGAACGCATCGCATTGATCGGCCTGAGCGGTTCCGGGAAGAGTTCGATCGCGCCGCTGGTCGCCGCACGGCTAGGGTGGCGGGCGCTCGATACCGACGACCTGGTGGTTCGACGCTTCGGCATGTCGATCCCGGACATCTTCGCTCGCTTCGGAGAGCCGGTGTTTCGGACGGCCGAGCGTGAAGCTTTGCTCGAGGCGCTCCGCGGCGAGCGGGTCGTGGTGGCGACCGGGGGAGGGATCGTTCTGGACGAACGCAACTGGGTCGCGCTGCGCTCGGGCACTGTGGTCGTACATCTCGCCGCCCGCCTGGAGACGTTGGCGAGTCGCCTGCGCGCTCAGCAAAGCGATGCGGAAGCAGCCGGGCGGCCGTTGCTGGCCGGTGGACTGGAGGAGCGACTCGGGACACTCTGGGAACAGCGCCGAAATCTCTATGCGCGGGCTGACGTCACGGTCCAAACCGACGATCGTTCGCCCGACGAGATAGCGGACGAAATCGTGCGCGCCGTGCGCTCGCTCAGCGAGCGGGGCATGGTTCCGTTCCTCTCGCTGGCTGGCGGCTCCGGCCGATCCGATCTCTTCGTCCGCTCCGGACTCGTGAGGGTGATCGGTGAGCTGGCCCGGCGACGCTGGTCGAACGCGCGTCGTGCCTTCGTCATCACCGACGATCAGGTCGAGCGCTTCTGGGCCGATCCGGTTCGGCGATCGCTCGAGGACGCGGGCTTTGGCGTCACCACGCTGGCGATCCCCGCTGGGGAGCAATCGAAAAATCTTGCGGTAGTGGAGCAGTTGCTCGATCGACTTCTGGAGCATGGGGTCGAACGCAACGATTTCATCGTAGCTCTCGGGGGAGGTGTCGTCGGCGACATTGCGGGCTTCGTTGCGTCGATCGTGTTGCGCGGAGTTGGACTCGTGCAAGTGCCGACGAGCCTCCTGGCGATGGTCGATGCGAGCGTCGGCGGGAAGACCGGCGTGGATCATCGGCTCGGGAAGAATCTGATCGGTAGCTTCTATCAACCGCACCTGGTCATCGCTGATCCAGCGGTCCTCGAAACCTTGCCGGAGGAGGAACGACGTTCTGGTTGGGCGGAGGTCGTCAAGCACGCGATGATCGAGTGCACGGCGACCGGGGCCGCAGAACCGGTTTTGCTGTCGTTGCTGGCGAGTCGCTCCTTCTCCGCCTGGTGGGAACCGGGTGCACTCGACGAGGTGGTTCGCCGGAACATCGCGATCAAAGCGGCTGTCGTGGCAGCAGATGAGCGGGAGTCCGGATTGCGCCGCATCTTGAATTACGGGCATACGCTCGGTCATGCGGTGGAAGCGGCCAGCGGGTATCGCTTGCGGCACGGTGAGGCAGTCGCGATCGGCCTGCGGGCGGCGGCCCGGCTCGCCCAGCGCCTGGGAGCCTGCTCGGCAGACGTGGTGCAGTTGCAGGACGAACTGCTGGATGCGGCGGGCCTGCCGTGCATGGTCGAGCTGCCGATGGATGCGGTTTTCGAGCGGCTACGGTACGACAAGAAGAGCGAAAGCGGTGTGCTGACGTGGATCCTGCCGACGCGACCAGGACACGTGACGATGCGCCGTGACGTACCGCTGGACGCGGTGCACGCAGTAGCCAGTGCATTGCTGGCGCACGGTTCGGAGGTCGGTGCTCAGGCGCCTGGGCGGAGGGTGTGATGAACGACTATCGTCCGCTCCGCTGGACCGGAGATGCGTTCGTCATCCTGGATCAAACGGCGCTGCCGCATGAAGAACGATATCTCGAGTGCCGAACCGTCGAGGACGTGGCGACGGCGATCGTGGACATGCGCGTGCGCGGGGCGCCGGCGATCGGGATCAGCGCTGTCGCGGGGCTGGCGCTGGCCGTGCGTGAGCAGGGAGCGGGCTCGGACTGGCGAGTTGCTCTAGAGCATGCCGCGCAGAGGCTGGCTGCGACCCGGCCGACTGCCGTTGATCTGTTTCATGGTCTGGAACTGGCTCGTTCACGGGTCACCGCGGCCCAAACTGCCGAAGAAGCAGCCCAGATTCTCGCTCGCCTGGTGGAGGAGCTTCTGGAGCGACAATGGGCGATCGATCGAGCGATCGCCGAGCACGGTGCCGGTCTTTTGCCGCTTGGAGCGCGCGTCCTGACACACTGCAACACTGGCGCACTCGGCACCGGTGCCTACGGGACAGCTTTGGGTATCGTGCGACGGGCGCATGAACTCGGGCGTCTTGGGCACGTCTGGGTCACGGAGACCCGCCCGCGGCAGCAGGGAGCCCGCCTGACGACCTGGGAACTTCGCCGTGTCGGCATCGCGCATACGTTGATCGTCGACGGTGCGGCGGCGTGGGTGATGGCGCGTGGCGAAGTGGACGCCGTTCTGGTCGGCGCGGACCGTGTGGCGGCCAACGGTGACGTCGCCAACAAGATCGGTACGCTCGCGCTGGCCGTCGCTGCCGAGCGGTACCGCGTGCCGTTCTATGTTGCGGCGCCGCTTTCCACGTTCGACCTGCGCACACCGGATGGTCGCAGTATTCCGATTGAAGAACGAGACAAGGCAGAAGTGTTACGCTTGAACGGAGGCTGGGTGGCACCGGCCGAGACGCCGGTGTCCAACCCAGCGTTCGACGTCACACCAGCCTCCTTGATTACTGGGATCGTGACGGAGGCCGGTGTCATCTTGTCGCCGGACCAGCGGAAGGTCCAAGCACTGCTCGAAGCGGCAAGCGGGCGTGTCCAGTAATTTGAGGAGTAGGACGTACGGCGGTGAACGGGCAGGGAACGATTCCCTACGACGTGGCGGATCTGAGTCTAGCCGAGCAGGGTCGGAAGCGGATCGCCTGGGCACGGCGTGAAATGCCGGTCCTGCAACTTCTGCAGGAGCGGTTCGCGCGGGAACGCCCGCTCGAAGGGATCCGTATCGTTGCCTGCGTGCACGTCACGACCGAGACGGCGAATCTCGCCTATACCCTGCGGGCAGGTGGGGCGACACCGGTGATCTGCGCCAGCAATCCGCTGTCGACGCAGGACGATGTCGCTGCTGCACTGGTGGCAGATGGATTTTCCGTCTATGCGCGGCGTGGCGAGGACGCTCAGACGTACTATCGCCACATCCATCTGGCGCTCGATCACCGTCCCCATCTCATTATCGATGATGGGGCTGACGTCGTGACCACCGTGCACCGTGAGCGGCGCGACGTCCTCGCGGACGTGATCGGTTCGACGGAGGAGACGACGACCGGTGTTATCCGTCTCCGGGCGCTGGCTAGGGACGATCTCTTGGCGTTCCCGGCGATTGCTGTCAACGACGCGCAAACGAAGCATCTCTTCGACAATCGGTACGGTACCGGACAGAGCACGATCGACGCGCTCTTGCGCGCGACGAACATCCTGCTCGCTGGAAAGACGGTCGTCGTCGCTGGGTACGGCTGGTGTGGCCGGGGTATCGCGCTGCGGGCGCGCGGTATGGGGGCGCAGGTTATCGTGACCGAAGTCGACCCGGTGCGGGCGCTCGAGGCGGCCATGGACGGCTACCGTGTGATGCCGATGCATGAGGCGGCGGCGCTCGGAGATATTTTCATCACGGCGACTGGCAATATTCACGTCATCGACCGCGAGCATTTCCTGCTGATGAAGCCGGGAGCGATTTTGTGCAATGCCGGTCACTTCAATGTGGAGATTAACCTAGAGGCATTGGCTGAGCTGGCGGTCGAGCGGCGTACGCTCCGCCTCTACGTGGAGGAATACCGCCTACCCGATGGGCGGGGAATCGTCGTGCTCGCAGAAGGGCGCCTGGTCAATCTCGCAGTGGCTGAAGGGCATCCCGCGAGCGTGATGGACATGAGTTTCGCCAACCAGGCCCTGGCTTGTGTCTATCTCGTGCGCCATCGCGGCAAACTGTCGGCTGACGTATATCCGGTACCGGAGGAGA
>BEID01000216.1 GCA_002898975.1 bacterium HR27
TTTTCGTCCACGAAGGCGCGCGTGCAGACCGAGCGGATCACCTGCTCATCGTTCAGCACGATCCGTGTTGCATCCTCACGGCTACGTCCGTCTCCCGGTACTGCCAGTCCGGTCGCGATCCGCAACGCGCGATCGAGGTCCGCCTTGAGATCCTCGACGTGCTCGATACCCACCGCCAGCCGGATCAGGTCGTCACCGACGCCCGCCGCGACCCGCTGCTCCGGCGTCAGCTGCCGGTGCGTCGTACTAGCCGGATGGATGATCAGCGACTTGGCATCGCCCACGTTCGCCAGATGCGACCAGAGCGCGACCGAGTCGATCACCTTGATCCCGGCTTCCATACCGCCCTTGACGCCGAACACGACCACTGCACCGTAGCAGCCCTCGCGCAGGTACTTGCGCGCGAGATGGTGCGACGGATGCTCCGGCAACCCCGGGTAGGCGACCCAGGCAACCGCTGGATGCTCCGCGAGCCAGCGCGCGATCTCCAGGGCGTTCGCGCAGTGCCGCTCCATCCGTACGTGCAAGGTTTCCAGCCCCAGGAGCAGCAAGAACGCATTGAACGGGCTCATGCACGCTCCGACATCGCGCATCATGTGCGCGCGGAGCTTCGTCACATAGGCCAGACTACCGAAGTCCTTCCAGTACGAGATTCCGTGATAGCCAGGATCCGGATCGACCAGCCGCGGGAACTTGCCGTTGCCCCAGTCGAACCGCCCCGAATCGACGACCACCCCGCCGATCGCCACACCGTGCCCGCCAATCCACTTCGTCGCCGAGTGGACCACGATATCGGCACCCCATTCGATCGGCCGGCACAGGTACGGCGTCGCGAAGGTGTTGTCTACGATGAGCGGGATCCCATGCTCGTGGGCGATCCTGGCTACCGCCTCGATGTCCAAGACATCGAGCCGTGGATTGCCGATCGTCTCGGCATAGATGCACTTCGTCCGCTCGGTGATCGCCCGCCGGAAGTTCTCCGGGTCCGACGGCTCGACGAACCGCACCGTGATACCGAGGTCCGAGAGCGTATTGGCGAACAGCGCGACCGTGCCGCCGTACAGGCTCGTACTGGCTACGACCTCGTCCCCAGCCCGCGCGATGTTGAGGATCGCCAACGTCGTCGCAGCCTGGCCGCTCGACGTGGCCACAGCGGCTACGCCACCCTCGAGGTACGCGACGCGCTTCTCGAAGACCTCGACGGTCGGATTACTGATCCGCGTGTAGATGTGCCCTGGTTCGTCGAGATTGAACAGCTGCGACGCGTGGTCAGCATCATGGAAGACGAACGAGGTCGTCTGGTAGATCGGCACAGCCCGCGCACCGGTCGCCGGATCCGGTGCCTGTCCGGCGTGGACTGCCAGCGTCTCGATCGCGTATTCCCGGAAGGGATCACGTTCTGCTGCCAAGGGACACCCTCCTTCGGTTCGCAACGATCCTTCGTACCCGGCCCTCGACGGAACGCGCACGGCGTTTCCTCGACGAATCTTACTCCAGGACTCCCCAGCACCGGATCACCAGCAGTGGCCGGGTTCTCGCGGGCAGTGCCCCCGGATCAGTGGATGCGCTTCTCGTAGCCAGCCCACTCGCGTTCCCGCAAGACGAACTTCTGGATCTTCCCAGTCGACGTCTTGGGCAAAGCCTCGACCAGTTCGACCTGCTTTGGGCACTTGTAATGGGCGAGCCGCTCGCGGCAGAAGGCGATCAGCTCCTCCGGCGTCGCCTGCATCCCCGGCTTGAGCACCACGAACGCCTTCGGCACCTCACCCCACTTCTCGTCCGGAATGCCGATGACCGCGCATTCGAGGACCGCCGGATGCTGGTACAACGCACGCTCGACCTCGATGGTGGAGATGTTCTCCCCACCGCTGATGATGATGTCCTTCTTGCGGTCGCGCAGCTCGATGTACCCGTCGGGGTGCACCACTGCGAGGTCGCCCGAGTGGAACCACCCACCGGCGAACGCTTTGGCTGTCGCCTCCTCGTCCCGGTAGTAGCCCTTCATGACGTTATTGCCGCGCATCACGACCTCGCCCAGCGTCTGCCCGTCGGCCGGGACATCGCGCATTTCGTCATCCACGACCCGGAGTTCCGGCGCATGGATGTAGCCGACCCCCTGCCGGGCCTTGAGCCGTGCCCGCTCCTCGAGCGGGAGGGCATCCCATTCCGCGTGCCACTCGCAGACCGTGTGCGGCCCATACGTTTCGGTCAGTCCGTACACGTGGACGATCTGCGCCCCCATCGCTTCCATCTGCGCGATCGTCGCGGGTGCCGGGGGCGCCGCAGCTGTCAGTACCGTGACGGGGCGTGGGAAGCGGTAGTCCGGACCCGGCCGACCCTGCAGCAGCATGATCAGCACCGTCGGCGCACCACAGAAGTGCGTGACCCCCTCCTCCTCGATCAGCTGGTAGATCCGTGCCGGATCGACCTTGGGCAACACCACGTGCGTCGCACCGATCCCGGTCACCGCGTAGGGGAAGTACCAGCCGTTGCAGTGGAACATCGGCAGCGTCCACAGGTAGGCACTTTCCGGAACCAGGCGCGCCTCGATGATCTCCCCGAGCGCGTTCAGGTACGCTCCGCGGTGCGTGACCATCACACCCTTCGGCCGTCCCGTCGTCCCGCTCGTGTAGTTGATGCTGAGCACCTCCTCTTCGTCCCGCAGCGGATAGACGGAAGGCTCGGGCGAACCTTCGGCCAGCAGGCTCTCGTACTCCACGTCAGCGACCACCGAGCGCGCTGGTGCAGGATCACCGTGTCGGGAATCGATATCTGTCCACACGACCAGCTCGAGTTCCCTCAGACTCGCCCGGATCGGTTCGATCAGCCCGCTCAACGCACCATCCAGAATGAGGGCTCGCGCCCCCGAATGCTCGAGGATGTAGCGGATCTCCTCGCTCGAAAGCCGCACGTTGATCGGCACCAGAATGCCACCCATCTGCGGTACGGCGAAATGCGCCTCGAGCGCCTCCAGGCTGTTCCGGCACAGTACCGCAACCCGATCCCCTACCGCGAGCCCACGCCCCCGTAACGCACTGGCCAGCCGGTAGACGCGTACCCCGAACTCGTGATAGGTCAACCGACGGTTCCCGTCGACGACCCCGACTTTGTCCGGGAAGACGTGCAACGTGCGCTCGAGCAACATGAGCGGTGTCAGGAGCGACCGATAGGGTGGCAAGCCCTCCCACTGCGGACGCGACCAGAGTTGCTGAAAGAGGGGCTCCGTCTCGATCTGCATGGCAGGTTCCCCTTTCTCCAGTTTTTCTTCCCGACGGACGAGCCTGGGCTTCGACCCGTCCGTCGGTCACGACATCGACGATGCGCATCGTGCAGCAATTATTCTCCCTCGCCGGTCGCCACTGCCGTTCCCGGCTGTTCCCAGAGCCGATGCCGTGCCGTCTCCGGCAGGAAAAGCAGGCCCACCACGAGACCGATGAGCGGCAGCGCGATCGGATAGACCAGGGCCCACATCAGGTTGCCGGTCGCGGTCTGCACCCAGGTCGTCACGTAGGGCACGAGGCCACCACCCCAGCCGTTGGCTGCGTTCTGGACCACACCGAGCGACGTATAGCGCACCTGTGTCGGGAAATATTCGGCCAGCAGTGCCGGCAACGGGCCCCAGACCATCGCCGCGATGACCGTCATCGCCAGCACCGTGAGTACCGCCGGCCAGTACTGCAGGTTGTCCTTCTGCGCGAAGCGGCCGAGCAACGTGTAGAGCGGGTAGAAGCCGACGATCGCCAGTGCGAAACCGGTCAGCACGATCGGCTTACGCCCGATGGAATCGGACAACCAACCCATGATGACGTGCAGGATCGGAGCGATGATGAGCCCAGGGAGGAGAATCTTATAGGTCGTGATCAGATCGAGCTTCTGCGCCGTCTGCAGGAAGAAGAGGGCCCAGAAGATCGCTGTGTACCAGGCGACGGCCTGACCGAACGACACCGCCGCCGCGATCAGCACCCGTCGCAGGTTCTCCCCGGTGAAGGTGACCTTGAGCGGATTGCGCACGACGGCCCGCCGTGCCTTCAGTTCAGCGAACATCGGCGTTTCCTGGAGGCGCAGCCGGACGTAGAGAGAGACCAGCACCAAGACGAGCGAGATCGG
>BEID01000217.1 GCA_002898975.1 bacterium HR27
CCACCGCCGCGGAGTTCTTTCCTCCGGTGCGCGAGCTGCCAAGTACGAGTAATCACTTCGCCGATACGACCCATGCCCTGTGAATCCGAGGACATGATGGCGATGGCTCCCAGGTCATGCAGGACGTCCTCGGCTGCGATCGTGCTGGCACGCACCCGGTCGCGCGCCGCCGCAACGTCGGTCGGAATCGTGAGCGAGAGGCGGTGCACGGCGACGATCATGTCGAAGAGTTCAGCAGTGCTGTTTCGCGAGTAGGGGATGGTCGGACTCGTCGAGGAGCCGATGACGTTTGGCTCGGAGACAATCTCCAGCACGTTCGGGGCGTGGCCCCCACCTGATCCCTCGACGTGATAGGCATGGATCGAGCGCCCAGCGATCGCTGCGATCGTCTCCCGCAGCGATCCGGCTTCGTTCAGTCCGTCGGTATGGAGCGCGACCTGGACACCTGACTGGTCAGCGATCGTCAAGCACGCGTCGACGACTGCCGGAAAGGCACCGACGTCTTCGTGCACCTTGAACCCTGCACAGCCAGCTTCGAGATGCGCGACGAGTTGTGCCGTGTCGGACGAGCCTCGACCCAGGACGGCAAGGTTGAGGGGAATGGCCTCGAAAGCCTCGAAGAGGTGGCGCAGATTGGCGACCGGATTGACACCGAGGTCCCACACGCCACCGGAACCCTGCGCGACGAGCGTCGTGATACCGGCGCTCAAGGCTGCCGGTACGACGGTAGTCGAGGAGAGATGCACATGCGCATCGACTGTCCCCGGGGTTGCGATCAGCCCTTCGCCAGGGATGATCCCGGTCGCGTTGCTGATCAGGACTTCGACATCGTCCATGACGTCCGGGTTACCGGCGCGACCGATCGCGACGATGCGACCGTCCTTGATCCCGATACTGCTTTTGAAGATGCCGAGAACAGGATCCATCACGACGACGTTCGTGATAACGAGGTCCAGCTTGCTGGGGCCGTGATCGCGACCGGCGAGCATCCCATCGCGAACCGGACGCCCGAAGCCGACGAGCGGTTCGAATCCGGGTAGCGTATCGTCGCGCTCGATGCGGGCGAAGAGGTTAGTATCGGCGAGCCGCACATGGTCACCGGTGGTCGGTCCATACCACGAAGCGTAATCACGGCGAGCGAGACGAACAGGCATACGTGGTTGACTCCCTCACTCCTCTGGTTCATGACAGAAGCCGTGCTGGAGCAAGCGCTGCAGGGCCTCGTCCGGGTCGGTCATATCGAGCGGGCCGGCAACGATGCCGTGAAAACCGTGCACGATGCGTCGACCCTGGATCGGGACGAGGGGAACCTCGACGGTCTCGCCCGGTTCGATATGGATCGCCCAACCGACTGGGAGATCTGGTCGCATGCCGAACGCCTTGCGGCGGTCGAAGCAGAGTGCGGGGTTCGCCTCGAAGACATGGAAGTGGGCCGTGAGGTGGACGGGAACGGAACCGCGGTTCGTCACCTTGATGATGCGCGCCGGTACCCCGGCGTTGACGACGATGTCGCCATCAGCGGTGAGGATGGCGCCGGGCGGGAGATCTTCGTACGTCATCGGATCGGATTCCTCACCGTGACCAGTCGGGTACCGTCAGGGAAGAGCGCGTCGATGTAGAGAACCGTGAGCATTTCGGGGACGCCTGGCAAAACGTCGTCACGCGTCAGGAGCGAACAGGCGTGGGTGACCACATCTTCGTAGGGGCGCCCGGCTCGTGCTTCCTGAAAAACCTCGTCGCAAATCAATGCGGCAGCTTCGGCATAGTTGAGCTTGATCCCACGAGCGCGATAGCGCCGGGCCAGCTCGGCCAGGTTGAAGACGGTCAGCCGATCCAGTTCTTTGGGTGTCAGGTACATCGGTCGTGCTCTCGTTCTGCCGATGCACTCGACGCTCGCGCGGCGAGCTTGTGCTCGTCGACGAGGACTTCCAGTCGGGTGCGATGCGGTATGCGATACTGACGAAGCAGATTGGCAACGTTCACGCTTCGGTAGCCGGAAGGCAATTTGGGCGATTCGTGCGGTGATATCGCGAGACGAATCGGTAGGTAGCGTCCCAGACGCCCGGAACGGATGGCTTCGGCGAGGAGATCGAGATCGGCCCGACCGGGAATGTCCTCGATCCAGAGATCGGGTGGCCCGCTGAAGGGATCGCGGTCGAGCCAGATGTACAACCGGCGCTGCGACACGGTGGGGCTCCTCGTGCGCACGAATGTGCTCGTCTACCACCCGTCAGGACGTGAACGGTATCCACGTATCGGCAGCGGGAAGGCGTTCGTCGTCCGGGGAAGCCGGTTGGAGTCGCAGGAGTGCCTCGATATCGACACGGCGGTACAGGCGTTCGCGACCGATGCCGCGACGATAGCTCCGGATACGGCCGCGACTCGCGTAGGCGTAGAGGGTTTCCCGCTTCACACCGAGCAGCGCAGCTGCTTCCTGTGCCGTAAGATACTCCATACCATCGATTTCGATCATCGCTCGCTCCCGTCTCCATCCCGCAGCTGTGCAGTATACCCGACCAGTCGGTATCGAGCATGTGGTGCACAGCATCACCGAGCACGAAACGCGGGCGGCCGGCACCGACCCGGCAGTCGGCACGGATCTCGATGCCAGGATGGTGTGCTCGGGAAGGGAAAACGAAAACAGCCGACGTGCGTTCCACACACTGGCACGGTGTGTGGTATCATTCGGTGGTGTGCCGGCACGGTCGGACGTGCCAATCTCGGTACCGAAGGGGTGTGAGGCCAGGTGGCGAAGTCGGTTCACGTCGAGCTGCGCGAGAACGAAAGCTTCGACGCGCTCCTCAAGCGGTTCACCAAGGAGCTGCAGAAGGCCGGTGTACTGCGTGACTACCGGGCGAAGCGGCACTACGTGAGCAAGTCGGAGCAGCGTCGGGCCAAGATCCGCAAGGCGGAGCATCGGCGCCGCCGCAAGCTCGCGAAGCTCGCCAAGAAGGGCCAGCTCGGGCTCTGATCGTGCGGCTGGTCAAAGCGCACGGAAACGAGCCAAGTCGCATGACTCTTCGCACTTTGACGCAACGAACGTGGCTGTTGCCGCTCGCGACAGCCACGTTCCTTGTTTTTGTCGGTGGGTCGGTCCTGTTGGTCGCGGTGTTGCAGGCTCCGGCGTGGGTTATCAGCCTTCTTCTGCTCCCGTCCTTTCTGATGACGACGGGTGCACTGGCGGTCGCCTTGGCTGACCTCCTCGAGCGGCCGAGCGAGCGATTTCGGTTCGGGGGACGCCTCCTGTGGGTCATCTTGATCGCGATCTTCAACGTGCTCGCGTTCTTGCCGTACTGGCTCTGCGTCGCCCGCCATCCGTGGCATGATCAGCCCGCTGGCGCGGCAGCGAGCGAACGCAGGCGTGTCTGAAGCTCAGCGACGATCCCTTGCACCTCGGCTGCCGGCGCTCGACTGTCCACGGCGCGTGCGAGCTGATCGAAGAGGTCGTCGATCGCGGCGCGCTCGTCAGGGCTGACCGTGCCGCGGATATGCTCCCAGTTCGCACGGGCCCGTGCGACGGCGTTGCGCGCAGCCTCGTATTCACTGGCTTGTACCACCTGGCCGTCCTGGATCGTCTCCTCGGTGTACAGCGAAATCGCCAAGACGTCGAGTTCGGCCGCGATCTGCGACGCAGTTGCTGCCACATCGGCGGAGGTTGCTGAGGGCGCACGAGTGCGCAGCCAGCCAGCGACGAGGAGCGCAACGAGAACGATCGCAGCAGCCAGAATCGCCACGGGAAGCCAGGCTGGACGTCGCCGGCGGGGGCGTACGACAGCCACGTCACCACCTCACAGTCGTGCCAATTGACCCACCAGGATACACCCCGCCTCTTCGCAGGGGAGTGCACTGTCGAGTCCGATCGGACGATCGAAGAGAAGACAGCGGGAACCGATGATCGTACACGCACAACCGTGAGCCGGTTGACGAACCATGCCGGTCACCTTGCCATCGAGTGCGCGGCAGGAGCCGTCGTGTGCGTGGAAACAGATCGCCCCGTGACGGTCGACGACGACGATCGGCCGCCGCTCGCGGCGGAAGGGACCGACGCCGCTGCGAACCACCGCCGTGAAAACCCGGTAATACGCATT
>BEID01000218.1 GCA_002898975.1 bacterium HR27
TTATGGAACGTGCTGTCTTCCGGCTGGTCAACCGCGCTGGTCTCCATGCCCGGCCTGCGGCGCTCTTTGTCCAGACTGCTGCACGCTACCGATCGCAGATTCGGGTTCGCTCGCTGACTCGCGACACACCGTTCGTCGATGCCAAGTCCATTCTCGCTGTGCTGACCCTCGGGGCAGAGTGCGGCCACGAGGTCGAGGTGATGGTCGAGGGGGCGGATGAGCGCGAAGCGCTCATGGAGCTGAAGCAGTTGTTCGAGGAGACCTTGGCGCGGGAGGATGCGACGGAATGAGACAACGGATCCTCCGAGGCGTTCCAGTAGTCGGAGGCGTGGCGCTCGGGCATTGCTGGTGGCTTCGTTCCGCTGCGAAGCTCGATCCCGTGGAAGCGGAACAGTTACCGGGCGATCCCTTCGATCGGTTGGAGCGAGCACGTGCAGCTGCACGGATGGAACTCGAGCAGGTGATCGAGTCCGCGCGCGGTCGTCTCCCGGAGTCGGAGATCGCCATCCTCCACGCCCAACTCCTGATGATCGACGATCCCGAGCTGGAGCGAGTCTACCGGGAGGGGATCGAACAGGGGAAAGCCCCAGCGGTGAGTTGGCAGGATGCAGTGAGGACCTTTCACCAGGTGCTGTCCTCCTTGCCTGATCCCACCTTGCAGGCCCGTGCTGCAGATGTCAAAGATATCGGTGCACGCGTCCTGCGCCACCTCACCGGTGCGCCTGCCTCCCCAGCTATGCCAGCGAGTCCAGTGATCCTCTGTGCGGACGATCTCGCTCCCTCTGAACTCGTTGCCTTCCCCTCGGAACGGCTACTGGGTATTGCCCTCTCCGGCGGTGGCCCGACATCGCACGTCGCGATTTTGGCTCGTGCACTCGGTGTGCCGACGATCATGGGACTGGGAGAGAGTCTCCACGCTGTGACGGAAGGAACCTTCATCCTCCTCGATGGGAACGGCGGGAGACTCGTTGTCGACCCTGATCCCGAGGAGGTTCGAGGCGTCCTGGCCGTTCAGCAGGCTCGCGATGCCGAACAGCATCGGGCCCTCCAACAGCGCCTGGAGCCAGCACGGACGCGGGACGGCTATCGGGTGGAGGTCGGCGCCAATGTGGGCCGGCCCGAGGAAGCACGCGTCGCTGTCTCAGCCGGTGCCGAGGGGATCGGCTTGCTCCGTACCGAGTTCCTCTTCGTCGATCGAGACGCACCGCCGACCGAGACCGAACAGGAGCGTGCACTCCGGACGATACTGGAGGCGCTCGACGGACGCCCACTCGTCGTACGGACGCTCGATATCGGAGGTGATAAGCCGGTACCCTACCTGCCCTTGCCGAACGAGTCGAACCCCTTCCTCGGGATACGAGGTCTGCGTCTCCTCCGGCGACACGAGGAACTCCTCCGTACGCAATTGCGTGTTCTCCTGCGACTGGGCTATGCCGACCTTCGGATCATGTTCCCCATGGTCACGACACTGGACGAGTTCCGTTGGGCACGCGCCGTCACAGGCGCGATCGTGCAGGAGCTGGAAGCAGCCGGGCAGCGCGTCGCGCCGTTTCAGCTGGGCATGATGGTCGAAGTCCCTGCTGCTGCTTTGCTCGCCGAGCAGTTCGCGAAGGAGGTCGACTTCTTCAGTGTCGGGACGAATGACCTGACCCAATATGTCCTGGCGGCCGATCGGGGGCATCCGGAACTCGGTGACTATCAGGACCCGCTGCATCCTGCGGTCCTACGGCTCATCGCCCACGTCTGCGAGGCAGCCCATGTCGAGGGACGGTGGGTCGGCGTCTGCGGGGAGGCGGCAGGAGATCGTCTGGCGGTGCCCGTCCTGATCGGGCTCGGGGTGGACGAACTCAGCGTGGCACCTTCACTCGTCGCATCGATCAAGGACGAGGTGCGGCAGTGGTCTCTCGAAACCGCGCGAGAGGTTGCCCGGGCAGCATTGGGCCTCAGCGACGCGCAGGAAGTGCGGATGCTCGTTGCCGAGGCGCGTGCGCGGTCCTAGCCTCGGACGAGGTTCCCCCGAAAAGTGCACGCGAATCGCTCAAAACTCTCCGCGGGGCGCGGAAAACGAATGAGCACGTGCGCCGCACTGCGGTGCACGCGCCGACTGCAGGGTCGCTTCAGCGAGCGAGATCAGCCACGGGACACTCGTCGAAGTCGGTCACTGCGAGGCATCTGCCATGACCGGCTCCAGGAACAGGGTCGCCTGGCGGTTCCAGTCGTTCTGCGGATGCCGATCCTCGAGCCGGACGCATTCCGCCTGGAGTTCGGGCGGCAGCGTCTCGATGCTCGGCCAGTTGACCTCGATCAGGTTGCCAGCCGGATCGCGCACGTAGAGCTGCACGTTGCCGTTGGGCAGCTGGACGAGGAAGTGCGTGAAGGTATCGCCGTCCAGGCAGCCGCGGGCGCGTGCCTTCTCGTACACCGAGACCAGGTCATCGACGGTCAGCGCGAAGTGGGCGTAACGGCGCGCGTCTTCTGGCCGCTCGAAGATGTGGAGCTGGAGATCACCGACGCGCAGCCACTGGACCGGGTGGCCGCAGTTGGGCGTCGGGATGCGTTCGAGTCCGAACACGTCCTCGTAGAAGCGAACGGACTCTTCGAGGTTCTTCGCGACGATGCTGACGTGGTTCAGGTTCCGTGCGGGCATGGCTTCTGCTCCTCTCGGGCTCGTGTCGGTGCGAGGTGACAGGTGCAGTGTAGCATGCACCGGCTGGAACCGGGGGCGGCCGCGGTCTGGTCGTGGTGCTCAGTGGCGGCGACTCAGGAGCGCTCGACCGAGCATCCAACCGATGACGATGACGGGGAAAAGGCGAAGAAGAGGGCGATCTCGATGATTCCGAGAGCTGGTGGGAAGACCATCGTGTCGCCAGCTCCTCCGCGCAGACCGGCGACGACGGCGAGTCCCACGCTGAGCGCAACAACCAGGACGACGACCGAAAGACAATCGACCACGATCCCCTCGAACAGAGAGCGAAGCACGAATGTCCCTCCTCGTGACCAGCTGGTGCGCGTACCGATCGAATGGTAGCTCGCCCGGCGAGCTGCGACGAACCAGGCCGCGAGCGCCCTGGCTGCCGGCTGCACCGTTGTGAGGCTGCGCACTGCTGCGTCGCGCCGCTAGGACGTCGCTGCTGCCGCGACTGTCGTGCCGGTGCGGCTCGAACAGGGCCGCCGCGACTTCCTGCCTTCTGCGGAGGCGTGAGCGTTCCGCAGTCGTGGGCCGCAGGGGGCAGCGCGGACCCGGCTCAACGCTGCCCGAGCTGCAGGTACGTGGTGTGCCACTCCGCTACCGCGTGCTGGAGCTGCGTGCGCGTGACGAACCCGGGAACGCGATCGTGCGCAACCGGCGAGTCGGCGCGGCGATCGGTGGAGAGTGACGTTGCTCCGCTCTGGCCGTCAGCTGGCGCGCACTGTGCGTAAGCCATCGGCGAGGACGACGAGCGCTCGTTCCAACTCCTCCCAGCTGATCGTCAGCGGGGGTTGGATCCGGACGACGTTCCCCTCCTGCCCGCCGACGCCGACCAGGACGCCGTGTTCCCGACAGTATGCGCGCAGCGCGGCCGCCTGTTTGGCCGCCGGCTGCTTGGTACGCCGATCGGTGACGAGTTCGATGCCGATCATGAGGCCGATACCGCGCACGTCGCCGATGAGTTCGTGCTCGCTCGCCAGTTCGCGCAGTTGGGCGAGCACCTGCTCCCCCTTGCGTGCGGCCTGGCCGGGGAGGTCTTCCTCCAGCATTACCTCGATGTTCGCCAGCGCGGCGGCACAGGAGACCGGGTTCCCACCGAAGGTCGAGAGGTGCTCGCCGGGCTGGAACGCGTCGGCGATCTCGGCGCGGGCGATGCAGGCTGACAGCGGAAAACCGTCGGCGATCCCCTTGGCCAGCACCATGATGTCCGGCTCGACGCCGTAGTGCTCGATCGCGAAGAGCTTGCCGGTACGCCCGAAGCCGCTCTGCACCTCGTCCACGATGAAGAGGATGCCGTAGCGGTCGAGGATCTCCTTCACGTAGCGGAAATAGTTGGCCGGTGGGACGATGATTCCGCCTTCACCGAGAACCG
>BEID01000219.1 GCA_002898975.1 bacterium HR27
AAGGGCGAAGTCCGAACGAGACCGGTAGCGTGCGCGACTGCCCGGCGAGGCGGTAAATGAACGAAGGTAGACAGCACGCCGATGAGCGGGGGCACATCGGTGAGCCTTTGTCCTGGCGGTCACCCGCCAGTTTTGCTCTCACCGTCACGACCGTGCCAGCCGGGAGGCCATCCGCCGAATGGTTCGATCAGCCTCCACCTCGTCAACTCGCCTGCGGCGAGTCCAGGCGCTTCCCTACTTCCGTCCGATACCCCCACTCATCCCGCCTCCCGAACAGGGCGACTGTACCATAGCCTTCTGAGCAGCGACAAACCGACGGAGAGGCCCTTGCTCAGAAGAAATCCCGGATCGCGCGAGTATACTTGGCACGGCGGGGACGGCAGGCTGCCAAGCGGTGTCGTGACCGGCACGGTATGACCCGTTTCCGTGTAGCTCGCTCGGTCTGAAACGAGGGTAGAGTGGATGATTCCCCGTTACACGCGCCCCCAAATGGGGCGTATTTGGAGTGAAGAGCACAAGATCGAACTCTGGCTCCGGGTCGAAATCGCGGTGGCCGAAGCCTGGGCCGAGCGTGGCGTCGTCCCGGCCGCGGCCCTGGAGCGTATCCGGCAGGCCCGGTGCGATCTCGCACGTATGCGCGAGATCGAGGCAGAGGTCGACCACGATGTCATCGCGTTCATCCGGGCCACGGTCGAATCGATCGGGGAGGAAGCCGGCCGGTACTTCCATCTCGGTCTGACGAGCTCCGATGTCATCGACACGGCACTCGCGCTCCAACTCGTCGAGGCGAGCGACCTCCTCGTCGCGGATCTCGATGCACTGCTGGCTGCTGTCGGGGAGCAAGCGGTGCGGCACCGGCGTACGGTCATGATCGGCCGTACGCATGGCGTGCATGCTGAGCCGATCACTTTCGGCTTCAAGCTCGCTGGCTGGTACGCGGAGTTGCAGCGGCAACGGGAACGCCTGCTGCGCGCGCGCGAAGAGATTCGCGTGGGCAAAATTTCCGGTGCGGTCGGAACGCATGCCCACGTGCCGCCGGAGGTCGAGGAGGCGGTTCTCGTGCGACTCGGTCTGCGGGTCGATCCGGTTTCGACCCAAGTCGTCGGGCGTGACCGCCATGCGCTGTTCCTCATGACGCTGGCGGGGATCGGGGCGACGCTGGATCGCTTCGCGACGGAGATTCGGCATCTCCAGCGTACCGAGGTGCGTGAACTCGAAGAGCCATTCGATCCGAGTAATATGGGCTCTTCGGCGATGCCGCACAAGCGCAACCCGCACGAAAGCGAGCGGATGACCGGGTTGGCACGCTTGCTGCGCAGCTACGTTCACGCGGCGCTCGAAAACGTCGTGCTGTGGCATGAGCGTGACATCAGTCACAGCTCGGTCGAGCGTGTCATCTTGCCCGATGCCTGTATCGTGCTGGACTTCATGCTGGACTCGATGACGGACATCGTCCGGAACTGGGTCGTCTATCCCGAGCGGATGCGCAGGAACCTCGAGGCGACGCACGGTGCGATCTTTTCGCAGCGAGCGATGCTGGCGCTGGTGCAGGCCGGGATGGATCGGCAGCAGGCGTACCGGCTGATCCAGCGTTTGGCCCGCGAGGCGTGGGAGCGCGAAGTGCCGTTGCGCACTTTGCTGGAGAATGAGCCAGCAGTGCGGGCGCATCTGTCCGCGGAGGAGATCGAAAGGATTTTCGATCTGGAACCGTTCATCCGGTGCGTCGATACTGCGTTCCAGCGGGTCGGCTTACCCCTGGAAGAACCGGTCGGGGTGGATCCGAGGTGAGACAGGTACCGGTCGTGCTGAGTGTGGAGCTACCTGGGGTCGCGCTGTACCGGCGCGGGAAAGTGCGTGAGCTGTTCGATCTCGGTGATCGCTTGCTCATGGTGGCCACCGACCGCATTTCCGCCTTCGATGTCGTGCTGCCCAACGGGATTCCAGGTAAGGGGATCGTGCTGACGCAACTCTCCGCATTCTGGTTCGAGTGGTTCGGGCCAACCCTCCGTTCGCATTATCTCACGACCGAGCTTCCGCGCGAGGTCACAGCGTATCGCTCGCTTCTCGAAGGCCGGTCGATGGTCGTCCGGAAGGCGACGCGGATCCCGATCGAGTGCGTGGCGCGCGGGTATCTGGCTGGATCTGCTTGGGCAGAGTATCGGGCGACGGGGACAGTGTGCGGCCTGCGTCTGCCAGGCGGCCTGCGTGAGAGCGAGCGGTTGCCGGAACCGATCTTCACTCCGGCTGTCAAGGCGGAAGAGGGGCACGACGAGAACATTTCCTTTGCTGAACTGGTCGATCGGGTTGGCGAAGAGCTGGCTCGCGAGCTACGCGACCGGTCGCTGGAGATCTACAGCAAGGCCGAGCGGTTCGCGCGGGAGCGCGGCATCATTATCGCCGATACGAAGTTGGAATTCGGATGGATCGATGGAGAGTTGGCGGTCATCGACGAACTCCTGACACCGGATAGTTCGCGCTTTTGGGATGCCGAGCGGTATGAGCCGGGTGGGCCGCAGCCGTCGTTCGACAAGCAATTCGTCCGTGACTGGCTTCTGGCGAGTGGCTGGGAGAAACGACCACCGGCTCCGGAGCTTCCACCCGAAATCGTCGAGAAGACTGCAGAGAAGTATCGAGAGGCGTATCACCGCCTAACTGGACGCCCAGTTCAGTTTCTCGAGCGATGAGGAGGCTGGGGTGAGCGATACTGCACGCTGGCGTGCCGAGGTGTACGTTTCCTTGCGGCCGGGGGTGAACGATCCGCAGGGGCTCGCCGTCCGTGACGGCTTGCGGCGGCTCGGCTACGACGAGGTGGAAGAGGTACGGGTCGGCCGCTTCGTGCAAGTGTGGTTCACTGCACCCGATGCCGAAACGGCTCACCGGCGGATCGCGGCGATGTGTGAGCAACTCTTGGCGAATCCTGTGGTCGAGCAGTATCGGTTCACGATCGAGCCAGCTGAACGATGAGGGGGCCGGTGATGCGTTTCGGCATCATCACGTTTCCGGGCAGCAATGGGGATCACGATGCGCTGATGGCGGTTCGCCTCGGACTGGGACAGCCAGCCGAGCTCGTGTGGCATACGGAAACGGATCTCTCCGCCTACGATTGTCTCATCATTCCCGGCGGGTTCTCTTACGGCGATTATCTCCGGCCCGGCGCGATCGCGCGTTTCGCTCCGGTGATGGAGGCAGTCGCCCGGGAAGCCGAAGCAGGGAAGCCGATTCTCGGAATCTGCAATGGATTTCAAATTCTGACAGAAGCACATCTCCTGCCCGGGGCTCTCCTGCGGAATGCCTCGCTGGAGTTCGTCTGCGATTGGGTCTTCGTGCGCGTCGAGCAGGTGCGAACGCCCTGGACCAATCGTCTAATGCCAGGCCAGGTGCTGCGCTTGCCGATCGCGCACGGCGACGGGCGGTACTACGTCGATGAGCGGACGCTGCGCGATCTGGAGCGGAACGGGCAGATCGTCTTTCGCTACGTCGATGCGCAGGGGCAGGTGACGTCCGATGCGAATCCGAATGGCTCGGTCGCGAACATCGCTGGGGTCTGTAACGAGCGCGGTAATGTCGTGGGACTGATGCCGCATCCTGAGCGCGCCTACGACCGGTTGATCGGAGGCGACGACGGGTTGGCGATTCTCGCCTCCGTGCTCGCTGTTGGTTTGGAACTGGCGTTGGGGCGAAGCGTGTAGTGGCCCGGGTGCGAACAAAGGTCGGTGGGAGCGTATGCCAGTCACACCGGAACTCTTGCGCGAGGTTGCGCTGACGGAAGAGGAGTATGAACAGGCCGTTCGCTTGCTCGGGCGCGAACCGAACCTCGTCGAACTCGGGATGATCGGCGCGCTCTGGAGCGAGCACTGCGGTTACAAGCACTCGCGCCCGTTGCTGAAGCGGTTGCCGACGACCGGGCCGCACGTCGTGCAGGGACCAGGCGAGAATGCGGGAGCGGTCGAGCTCGGCGACGGCTTGGTCGTGGTCCTGAAGATCGAGTCGCATAACCACCCGAGCGCGGTCGAACCCTTCCAGGGAGCAGCAACTGGAGTCGGGGGGATC
>BEID01000220.1 GCA_002898975.1 bacterium HR27
GGTGGAACGGGATGCCCGGCGGCGAAGCCGGGGATGCTGGCGCCACGGGCGACGAGCTGGCCGGTCAGTTTGAGGTGGACGAGCAATGCGAGGCGCGGGAACACGAGCCAGAGGTACTTGCCCCAGCGTCCCACCTCCTGGAGCGGGTCGCCGACGATGGTATCGAGGGTTAAGCCGTCTGGGGCGATGATGAGACGAGGCCGGTACAGTTCGTACCCGGTGCAGCGACGACCGACCAGTTGCTCGGCGATCCCGCGGCGGGCTGCTTCGACTTCGGGCAGCTCAGGCACGGTGCTCGCCTCCTGCCGTGACCTCGACCGCTTCTGGTCGTGTAGCCGGAGCGGGTGGGCGGACGCCGAGCCGTTCCCAGTCCACCTGCCAGAAGCGCGGATCGAACGGATCGACTTCCTGGCGGGTGTCCAGCCGGTTCCAGATGGTGGGAAAGGCGTAGATCTCCTTCCCTTCGAGCACGATGCGGCGCGCGATACCGCCCGGCCGATTGACCGGAAAGATCTCGCGTGGTGGGCGGCTGATCACCTCGGCCTGGAACCAACCGTGCTGCGGACAGCGCCCGGCGTGGAGTTGCCAGGGCAGCCGCGCCGTCACCTGCCCGAGGTGCCGAACGACCACATCTTCGAGCTCGCTACGGCAGAGTGGGCAGCGCAGCGGTGTTGTCGGCTGTCGGCGAACGGTCTTCATGGCCGGTCATTTCCTCACGTGCACAACCGGTGCTCCCGGCCTGGATCGGGAGCGGTTCGCTGACCATCTTAGCATGTGCTCGTCGAGGCGGTTCCTGCAGCCTACGCGAGGCCGGCCACGCTGGCTTGCACCGCCGGGCGAGTCGTACCCCAGTTTCCAAGGTCGTCGTGGCGTGTCGTGCAGGGGACGCCGAGCGGCGGGAGCGGGCTGTGGGGAACGGTGCGCGCCAGCGCGGTGCTGGGCTCTGCTGTGGCTGCGAGTGCTCGGGCGAGGGCTGTCTGCATGCCGGCTACCGGTCTGGATCACAGCTGGCGGTCGGGGCGAGGCAGGCGACGCCTGCTTTGTCCTGGCTGTCAGAGTCGGCACCGGGCGCTACGACGGTACACCGGAGAGCGGAACGCGGAGAAGTGCTCCGCTCCCCAGCGGTGGATCGCAGCTTCCGGTAGGGCTCCCGTACGCCAGACCTCTCCGGAACGCCGCGGTTGGCCCAGCGCCTTGACGTCGCGGCGGGGCTGGTCGTGCTGTGGGAGGACGGTACCGGGAGAGGGGCACAGTGCTACGGTCAGCGGATAGCTGACCACTGTGCTGGACGGCCTGGGGCCGTCCGACTGCGGGCAGGCGATGCACGAGGGTAGCCGGGCCACCCCGCGTGAGGGCGGGTTGTAACCGTGCGGCGCGATTGCTCTGCGGGCGACGACCGTCTCGTCCCTTCAGGCACGCAGGCGGTTGCCTTGCGGGTGGTCGCAGTGCGGGGCGCTTCGCGCTGCTCGGCGCACCGTCCTCGCTGACCAGGATGTTGCCCGTCAGTCGGCCCATGATCTTGACAGCTGAAGTGTTTGGGATTAACGTGTAAACTGACAGTTCCTTGCCGTCGAATCGGTGATGCGAAAGGAGCCGGGCCATGCCAGCCTGGACGCGACGTGAGTTGTTGTGGATGGCCTGGGCGAGCTTGCTGAGCGGCGGGCTGGTTGCCTGTCGCGGCGGGGCGCAGCCGACAGCGACACTGACGCTCGGCCAGGGAACGCCAGTACTGACGACGCCCCTCGCAGCAGCGACGCCGGCGCCGACGCCGACCGAGGCGCCACGGCGGGGCGGTATACTGGCGTTCAACCTTCCCGGCGATCCCGTGAACTTCGATCTCCATCAAGCTGGCACGAGTACCGATCTCTGGTGTCTGCACCCATGCTTCGATTCGCTGCTCCAGTTCGACCCGAACGACCAGACGAAGTTGCTGCCGAATCTCGCTGAGCGGTGGGAGGTTTCGCCGGATGGGCTGGTCTACACGTTCTCCTTACGGCGTGGTGTGCAGTTCCACGACGGGAGTCCCTTCACGAGTCGTGATGTCGTGGTGAACGTCGAGCGCATCATCAGTCCGCCAGAAGGGGTCAACAGCCCGCGGGCGGTGTTCTTCAACACGGTGGATCACTTGGAAGCGCCGGACGACTACACCGTGCGGTTCGTCCTCACGGAGCCAGATCCCTCGCTCGTCTATTTCGTCGCGATCCCGTGGTGCGGCTTCTATCCGGCGCATCTCATCGAGTCTGGGGCTGACCTGCGAGAACCGCAGAACATCATCGGCACGGGACCGTTCCGTTTCAAGAACTACACGCCATCGGTGAGCTACGAGCTAGAGCGGAATCCGAACTATTTTGACCCGAACCTGCCGTATCTGGACGGGATCGTAGCCTATCCGATGGTGGACTGGAATGCGGCTTCCCAGTCGTTTCTCGCCGGGCAGCTGCATCTGTACCGGTCGCTTACTGCACCGCCGCTCGATCTCCTGGAAAGCCAGCCGGACGTTCGGGTGGTCGGTGTGCCGACACTGCTCGTGTGGACGCTCTACACCAACGCGATGAACGTCGAGGCATTCAAAGACCAGCGCGTCCGGCTCGCCATTTCGCTCGCGCTCGATCGGGAAGGGCTGATCGCTGCCTTGACCGAAGGACGCAGTCGACTCTCCGGTTGGATGCACCCTGACGGGGCATGGGCGCTGCCGGAGGAGCGTGTCCGCAGTGTGCCCGGATTCGGTGGTGACAAGGCGGCGGATATCGCGCGGGCGAAGCAACTTTTGGCTGAGGCAGGTTATCCGAACGGCTTCGATGTCGAGTTACTCGCGTTCAATCTGGACGTGTCGACCCCGAGCTACATCGCTGACCAGCTTGGCCAGGTCGGGATTCGCGTACAGACGCAGATTCTTCAGCTCGGGGAATACGTGAGCCGGCTGCAGGATCGTGCCTATCAGCTCGTGCTCGGTTTCAATGCGCCGTGGCTCGACGAGCCGAAGGCGACGTTCGCCTCCTGGATGACGAATGACCCAGATACGTCGTTCACTGGCCTGTGGTCGGACGAGTTGATCGCGCTCTTCGAGCGGATCCTGCGCGAGAGCGACGAGGAGCAGCGGCGGACGATGGTGAACGAACTGGACTATCGCACGCTCGCTGAACTGAGCTTCGGCAATATCTATGTCTACCGACCAGTCATCTGGCACGTCTACCGGCCGGGCGTCATCGCCAACTGGACGCCACAGCCGAACTATAACTTGACGGAGAAACATCAGTTCACCTGGCTGCGTTCCTGAAAAGGGGTCAGCAGTTTGGCTGGGCGCTCTACCCGATGTATGGACCTGTGGCGACCCGCCACGGGGCGGGCCGCCACGATGACTCACTCGCTCGACCGGTCAGTCAAAGAGGAGGACACCCCGGATGACCTTGCCCTCCTCGAGGTCCTGGTAGGCCTGATTGATCTGATCGAGTCGATAGCGGTGCGTGACCAGCTCATCGAGCTTGAGCTTGCCGTCACGGTAGAGGTCGAGCAGCCGCGGGATATCGATACGCGGGACGTTGTGTCCGAAAATCGTGCCGAAGACCTCTTTGGCCATGAGCATGAACATGAGATCGAGCGGGTGCGTTGCTGGCTCGTTCGGATCCAGGCCGATCAGGCCGACGATGACGGTGCGGCCGGCCTTGCGGGTGGCGCGGGTGGCGGTCGCCAAGAGATTCGGCGTCACGAGGCCGGCAGTGAGGATCGTCGCGTCGGCGCCGACACCGTGCGTGATGTCCATGATGCGTTGCACTGGGTCCTCGCGAGTGGGGTTGATCGTGTGCGTGGCGCCGAACTCTCTGGCCTTCTCCAGCTTCCAGTCCACGAGATCGATGGCGATCACCTTCTCGGCGCCCGCCATCGCCGCCCCCTGCACCGCGTTCATGCCCACGCCGCCCGTGCCGAAGATGGCGACCGTCTCCCCGGGACGCACCCGTGCCCGGTTGACCGCTGCCCCCCAGCCGGTCGGAACAGCGCAACCGACCAGACAGGCGCGATCGAGCGGGAGATCAGGGTCGATC
>BEID01000221.1 GCA_002898975.1 bacterium HR27
CGCGGAAGCTCAGCTCCTGATCGGCTGTCTGTGCATGTGTCGTCTCGGTCACATCGGTTGCCCCCTGTTGGTCACTCGGCCTGCTTGCTGGTACACGCACGCTCGCGGAGGAGCTGTGCTAGCTCCTCTGTAGTGGCAGGCCGACCGAGTTCGCGGAGCAGTTCCAGCAAGAGTTGTTGGATTCTCGGGCTCAGTACGGGTGCGGACATGCCGATCCCCCTCGCTCGTGCCGAATTCCAAGCATACTGTGTTCGCTCCCGAAGCGCCAAGCACGTGGTCGGAGCCTCGTTTCGCTCGCGGCGCTCTCGACAGAGGCGAGAGCGTACTAGACGCGTGCCAGGGCGAGTGCGACCGCTCCGATGACCGGTGCATCGGGACCGAGTTCGGCGAGCGCGATTCGAACCCGACGGAGCGAGGCCGGGTAGGTGAACTGACGCACGCGTGCGTGCAGGGGTTCGAGAAAAGCTGAACCCCCCTCGGCGAGGGGGCCGCCGATGATGACTGCCTCCGGATTCAGCGTCGCGATGAGCGAGGCGATAGCCAGAGCGAGCATCTGGATCGTGTCAGCAATGACGTTCCGAATCGCCGGACTGACGGCGACGTAGTCGAAGAGTTCGTGGACACGGAACGGCCGCCGGACGAGTTCCTGACCGGGATCGGCTGGATCGAGCGCCAAAGCTTCCCAGATGCGGGCACGCACTGCCGGTTCGGACGCGTAGGCTTCGAGGTGCCCGGGCTTGCCGCAGGAGCAGAGCGGGCCACCCGCGGTGACGACGATGTGACCGATTTCGCCGGCTGTGCTGGATGCACCGTACACGAGACGCCCGTCGACGATGATCCCGCCACCCACACCAGTCCCGAGGTGGACATAAATGACCGTCTGACAACCGCGAGCCGCGCCGAAGACAGCTTCGCCGAAAGCAGCTGCCCGTGCGTCGTTCTCCAGAACGGTCGGAACGCCGAGTTGTTCTTCCATCAAGGCGGCGAGTGGGAAATCCTCGAAGCCGGGCGAACGCGGGGAAAAAATGGTCACCCCGCGCACCGGGTCGACCGGCCCGCCGAAGGCGATGCCAGCTGCCTTGACATCCGCTGTGGTGAGTCCGGCCGCGGCGAGCGCTGTGGTCGCCAAGTGGCGCAAACGGTGGAAAACGCCAAAGGCATCGAGGTTGTCCAGCGGTTCAGCGGCATGACTGAGAATGTGTCCCTTGCCGTTGGCCACAGCAGCGCGCAGCAGGCCACCCGCGATCGTCAAGCCGAGCACCCGCTCGCTCGCCGAAGGGGGACGGGCACGGAATCGCTTGACCGTGAGGTCGGCCACTGTTCCCGATCCGTCTCGCTCGAATGCTCGAGCAACCGCACTAGGCGATGTATCCTACCACCCACAGTGAAGGGCAGGAAAGGATCGCCACCGTGGTTCAGGTTGAAGTGACCCGTGAGCAGCGGCGAGAGTTCATGCTCGGCCTCGTTTTGGCAGGAGCCGGAGTTTTGGCCGTTTCGACGAGTGCGGTACTGGTACGCCTGGCTGAAGGTGTGAGCTCGTTCGAGATCGCGTTCTGGCGCCTGCTGATCGCGACGCTCGTCCTGCTTCCGTTCGTCATCCACGGTGGCCTCTGGCGCGAGGCAGGAGAGGTCGGCTGGGGACGACTCGCCCTCTACGGCGGTACGTTGGCGATCCACTTCGTCGCGTATATCGCTGCACTTCAGTTGGCACCGGTCGCGCATGTGCTGCCGCTCCTGTACACGTCGAGCATCATGCTGGCCGGTCTCTCCGCACTCGTGCTGGCCGAACCGCTGCGGCGTGCGCAGATCGCCGGTATCATGATCGTTCTCCTCGGGGTGACGATCCTCACCGGATTCGAGCCGCGTCTCACGACACGGACACTGCTGGGGGACGGTCTGGCGCTGGTTTCAGCGGCGGCCTATGCTGCCTACTCGCTGGTGGGTAGGCGGGAACGAACACGGCTACCGCTCTTCGTGTACGCAACGGCTGTGTACGGTTTCGCCGCACTCTGGGTCTTCCCTTTCGCGGTTGGGGCTGCGCTGCGGGCTGAAGCGGTGCTGGCTCGTTACGACACAGGTGTGATACTCGCTCTACTCGGTTTGGGACTGATTCCGAACACCCTCGGGCATACGCTGTACAACGCTGCTGTGCGGCGTCTCAATGCGGCCGTGGCGAATGTCATCTTTACGCAAGAGATGACGGGCGCGATCGTCCTCGCCTGGCTGATCCTGGGAGAAGTCCCCAGCATCAATGCCGTGATCGGTGCCGCAATCATGCTCGGTGGCATTCTGCTCGTTCTGCTTCGTTGATTACACGAGAATGTCGCGCAATGCCAGCGGATCGTAAACCTCGACCTCGATCTCGCAGCCTGCGGGCGCCTCAGACCAGTCCTCGGGAATGATGGCCAGGCAGTTGCCTGCAACGAGTCCGCTCAAGACACCAGCGCCCTGATTGGGAACGGGGGTTACCAGGTACTCGCTCCCTTGTCGCTCCAGTCGGGCGCGAACGAAGTGTCGCCGCTGACCGCTATTGTCGACTCGCTGGGTCAGGCGCGCTCGCAGGCGAATCGGTTCCAGGTCGCCGCGCCCGAGTAGACGCAGAATGGCGGGACGAGCGAACTGGAGGAACGCGACGACACTGGCAACCGGATTGCCGGGCAGCGCGATGACCGGAATACCATCGATGAAGCCGAAAGCCATCGGCTTGCCCGGCTTGATCCGCACCTGCCAGAGTTCGAAACGCCCACGCGCCTGCAAATACTCTTTGACGCGGTCGTAGTCGCCCTGCGACACACCCCCAGACGTGAGGATGAGGTCGGCTCCGGCTGCGGCGCACAAGCGCCGCTCGAGCTCAGCCTCGTCGTCGGTGGCGATGCCGATCAGATGCGGTCGACCACCGCACTGGGTAACGAGGGCAGCAAGGACGTAGGAATTGCTGTTGCGAATTTGTCCAGGTTGCAGGGGATAGTCGGGAGGCATCACTTCATCGCCGGTAGCCAGAATCGCGATGTTCGGCCGCGGATGCACCAGAACCCAGGTGTGGCCGAGCGCGGCGAGCAGACCGATATGCGGTGCGCCAAGCACGGTGCCGGGAGACAGCACCAGCGATCCAGCGGTGATGTCTTCACCAGCGGGGCGCACGTTCTCTCCCGACCGGATCGGGCGATAGATCCTCACTGCGTCCCGGACAGGTCGCTGGTTGGTCGCCTCATCAGTTTCCTCGAAACGAACGACCGCGTCGGCCCCAGGCGGGAGTGGGGCTCCGGTCATGACACGGACGGCTGTACCGGGCTCGACGGCGTGTCGGACTCCATCACGCCAGCGAGGGGCTGCCCCGCCAGCTGGCGCCTCGCCGATGACACGCAACTCCACCGGCTGTTCGCGGCTGGCACCCAGCGTGTCGGTTGCACGGACGGCATAACCGTCCATTGCCGCGTTCGTATATGGCGGGACGGATTCGTGCGCGACAATCGGCTCGGCCAGCACCAACCCCAGGGCCTCGAGAAGTGGCACTCGGCGAGGCGGCAAGGGATGGAAATGGCTGAGGATGCGCTCGCGCGCTTCGTCGACACTGAGCAAGCGCTGTGCCGGGCCGGATGCCGGGCGAGTCGTCGCAGTCATGGTGCCGCCTCGCACGTCGGTACGTCAGGAGAGCGCCTTCATCGCTTCGACGAGTTCCCGAACCGCTGCTGCCGAGCGGTGGAGCGCAGCTCGCTCCTCCTCGGTCAGGTCGATTTCGATCACCTCCTTCACGCCGCCGGCGCCGAGTTTGATCGGCACGCCGACGTAGAGGTCGTGGATCCCGTACTGCCCGGTGAGGTACGTGCTCGCCGCGAGGACGCGGTTCTCGTCGAGCAGGACTGCCTCGACCATCTCGGCGACAGACGCGGCTGGTGCGTAGAATGCGCTGGTTCCCAGCAACCGAACAATTTCCCCGCCGCCGTCCCGGGTTCGCTCGACGATCGCCTGGATCCGGTCCGGCGGAATGAGCTGGGTGATGGGAATGCCGGAAACGGTTGTGTACCGTG
>BEID01000222.1 GCA_002898975.1 bacterium HR27
CGAGGACGAGGAACAGCTGGCCACCGAGCCAGAAGCTGAGCGCGACCAGGTGGAACCAGCGGATTGCCGCCCAGATCCACTCGCTCACGGCGTTCGCCTTCCCTTCATTCCAAGTTCACGAGGCCGACGAGAAGGTATGTCGGTATACGACTCATGCCTTATCGTAGCGATGCGGGGAGGTGCTCGCAAGGCATGCGGCGAGATGCGGGTTGCGCAGTTCGATCCTCGATCGTCCGGCGTCCGGTCGTTGAGGAGCTGGTTCGGACGTGCGAGAGTCCGGCGACCGACTTCAGGCTTCTTCGGTTTCGACCGAAAGGTGCTTGACCGTGGAAGCAGCCGGAGACTAGAGTTACCGCGGAGATACCATCAGTCTGTGGAACAGAAGAACAGTTCGGCAGGGGGTCGTGCAACTGGACGAAAGGGGCGGCGACGGTGCAGCAGCACAGTGCGGACACTCCGGTTCGAACGCTCGGTGTCCCGCGCGAACGAGCGCCACGTGAGCGGCGGGTAGCGGCGACGCCGGAGACAGTGCGGCGCTACGGTCGTCTCGGTTTCCAGGTGGTGGTCGAGCGGGAGGCGGGACTGGCGGCTGGGTTCCCCGACGAGGAGTACGAGGCGGCTGGTGCGGAGCTGCTCGATGACCTCGCGGAACTGTACGGGCGCTCCGATGTGATCATCAAAGTGCAGCGTCCGCTTCCCGACGAGCTGGAGTTGCTGCATGAGGGCCAGGTCCTGATCGGTTTTCTCCAGCCGCTCGTAGCGCCGGAGCTGGTGGTAGCGCTGGCTGAGCGCGGCGTCATCGCCGTCAGCATGGATACGATCCCGCGGATCACGCGTGCTCAACCGATGGATGCGCTCTCCTCGATGAGCACCGTGGCGGGCTACAAGGCTGTCTTGCTGGCGGCGAACGAGCTGCCCAAGTTCTTCCCGTTGATGATGACCGCAGCCGGTACGATCCGTCCGGCGAAGGTGCTGGTACTCGGGGCAGGTGTCGCAGGACTGCAGGCCATCGCCACGGCACGCCGACTCGGCGCCATCGTCGAGGCGTTCGACACGCGGCCAGTGGTCAAGGAGCAGGTCGAGAGTCTCGGGGCGAAGTTCCTCGAACTCGGTGTGACAAGCGAGGAAGTTGGCGGGTATGCGAAAGAGCTCGCCGAAGAACACCTGCGCCGCGAGCAGGAACTCATCCACAACCATTGTCTCGAGGCCGATGTGGTCATTACGACCGCGCTGGTACCGGGGCGACGCGCGCCGCTGCTCATCCGGGAGGAGACCGTCCGGCAGATGCGTCCGCGCGCGGTCATCGTCGACCTGGCTGCCGAGATGGGCGGGAACTGCGAGCTGACGGTTCCGGGTGAGACAGTCGTCCGGTACGGCGTCACGATCATGGGACCGCTCAACTTGCCGAGCGAGATGGCCTATACGGCCAGCCAGATGTACGCCCGCAATGTGGCTGCCCTGCTCGAGCATCTGGCTCCCAAAGGGGAATTTGTCTGGAACTTCGAGGACGAGATTACCCGTGGTGTCGTCCTCACGAAGGACAAGCAGATCCTGCACGAGCCGACGCTGGAACGTCTCAAGGAGGAAGTGCGGTGAACCAGGAACTGCTCCTCGGTCTCTACGTGCTCATGCTGACGATCTTCCTCGGCTTCGAAGTCATCTCGCGCGTGCCCACCTTGCTCCATACGCCGCTTATGTCGGGTACCAATGCGATCCACGGGATCGTCCTTCTGGGCGGGATTCTCGTCGCAGGCACAGCGAACGATACGCTGACCCTGCTGCTCGGCCTGCTCGGGTGCCTCTTCGGTGCTGGCAACCTGTTCGGTGGCATCGTGGTGACCGATCGCATGCTCGAGATGTTCAAGCCCAAGGAACGCGGTGCTGAGCAGGGTGCCGGCACCGCGCCAGCGGCTGTTCGTGAGAAGGAAGTGGTGGGGCAGCGATGATCGAGAACGTGCGCGAAGCGATCATCGATCTCGTGTACCTCGCTTGTGCAATCGTCATCATTCTCGGGCTGAAGCGACTGAGCACGCCACGGACGGCACGCTCCGGTAACCAGCTCATCGCGCTCGGTTTGCTGGTGGCGGTCGCGGTCACACTGCTGGATCCGCACATGCAGTGGCGCTTCGCGAACGTGGCCGTGATCGTAATCGGTACCGTCGTCGGTGCAGCGGGCTCGATCTATCTCGCCCGCGTGGTGCCGATGACCGCTATGCCCCAGATGGTCGCACTGTTCAACGGCATGGGTGGTGCAACCGCTGCGCTCGTTGCGGTTGCCGAGTTCCAGCGTTTCGTTGCCAGCGGGACGGTTACCGGGGGCGAGCGAGCCTCGGTCGCCTTCGGGACGACAGTCGGTTCGATCGCGTTTACCGGAAGCGTCATCGCGTTCCTCAAGCTGCAGGAGCTGATGACCGGACGGCCGGTGCGTTTTCCGCTCCAGATTCCGCTCAATGTCGCGGTTGCTGCCGGCATCCTCGCGATGTGGATCTGGCTGTTGGGACTCGGCGGCACATCGGCCTCGGTCTGGATTCTGTTCGGTTTGGCTCTTCTCTTCGGGATCCTGCTGGTCTTGCCAGTCGGTGGTGCCGATATGCCGGTCGTCATCTCGGTCTTGAACTCGATGACCGGTTTGGCGGCGGCAGCGGCTGGCTTCGTCTTGGAAAACCAGATTCTCGTAGTCGCCGGCGCGCTGGTCGGTGCGTCCGGTTCGCTCCTGACCATCTTGATGAGCCGGGCGATGAACCGGTCGCTGGCGAACGTCTTGTTCGGGGCGTATCGCGTGCGGGCTGGTGGCGCTGCTGTCGGTGAGGCCAAGCCGATCCGCGAGACGACCGTCGAAGATACCGCAGTGCTCCTTGCCTATGCGAACCTGGTCATCATCGTGCCGGGGTACGGACTCGCTGTTGCACAGGCACAGCATGAACTGGCGGAACTGGCGAACGAGCTCGAGAAGCGCGGCGTCGAAGTCAAGTTCGCCATCCACCCGGTCGCTGGCCGCATGCCTGGTCACATGAACGTGCTGCTCGCTGAAGCGAATATCCCGTACGACAAGCTGTACGAGATGGAGCAGATCAACGAGGAATTTCAGCGTGCCGACGTTGCACTCATCGTGGGGGCGAACGACGTCGTTAATCCGGCTGCCCGCACCGACCCCTCGAGCCCGCTGTATGGGATGCCGATCCTGAACGCTGACCAGGCGAAGAACGTGATCGTTCTCAAGCGGAGCATGCGTCCCGGTTTCGCCGGTGTCGAAAACGAGCTGTTCCACATGCCACAGACGCGTATGCTCTTCGGTGATGCGAAGGAGACGCTCAAGCGGCTCGTCGAGGCGGTGAAGTCGGTGTGACGCTGCTCGCTCTGAATGCGCGGCTCGGGTTGCTGCCCGAGCCGCTGCGTCGTTTGCGGTACGGTTGCCCCGATGTGCTGCTGCACTGGCGGGTCGCTGCTGTATCGCGTCGCTCGCGCACAGAGACGGCGTGAACGGGAAAGGGAACACGGGGACGATGGCAGAAGAGAATCGGCTGGCGCGGTTTCGTGCCTATCGGGCTCGGATGAACGAGCGGATCAGTGCAATCGGCCATCGCGAGATCAACCGCTTTTTTGCACTGGACGGCGCGACCTATCGTGATGGTGCGCTCGATGCCCGCACGAAGGAACTCCTCGGACTGATAGCGTCCCTGGTCCTGCGTTGCAACGATTGTGTCGACTACCATCTGGACCGGTGCGTTCAGTTGGGCTGGTCCGATGCCGAGTTGTACGACGCGATGCAGGTCGCACTCATGGTGGGTGGGAGTATCGTGATTCCCCATCTGCGTCATGCGGTGGAGACGCTGGATCTCTTGCGAGCAGAACAGCAGCGCTCACACCAGACGAGCGACTGATTCCGCCCGCGCCGTCGTCCGGGACTATGCTTAACCGGTCGACTCGCGGTCGAAGCTCGGTGGAGGCGTACGGTGAACACCGATCGGAAGGGCGCGAGGAGTTCTGCACCAGCGCCGCAAGG
>BEID01000223.1 GCA_002898975.1 bacterium HR27
GACCACCCGATGAACTTGCCGATCGGCCGTTTCCTGGGTCGCGGTGGGCTAGAGCAGTGGAAGAAGGTCCGGGCGATCTGCGAGCGGAAGTTCGGTGACAAGCTCGCCGAACTGTTTCCGGAGGAGCATTACCAGCTGACGCACAACGCGCTGTTCCCGCACGATTGCATCCATGTCGAAAATTTGGGTGGAGAAATCGGGCGGAAAGAGTTGCACAACCGGCGCTTGACGCTCGGTGTCTTCCCGTGGTTGTTCAAAGGGGGCGAGGCGGCCTTCTGCCGGGCGGTTGCCTTCGTTGAGGAAGAGTGAGACGTATTGCCACAGGGGTGCGAGCGAACGGAGGAGTCGATCGATGGTGGTCGATCTGGCGCGGTGCCGGGTGCTGGACCTCTCTCAGGATTGGGACATCCACACGCCAGGCTTCGCGCTCTACGAGGGACCGACGGTCAAGTGGATCAAGCGGGTCGCTTTCGAGCGGGCTGGCGGCCAGTGGATCTCGTCCACGCTCCATGTGGGGACGCACCTCGATGCCCCCTTGCACTTCATCACGGGCGCGGACGATATCGCTTCGATTCCGCTGGACAAGCTAGTGGGCTGGGCCTGCGTCGTCGATCTGACCCGATATGGGATCGGCGACTACGACATCTACGGCCCGGAACATTTTGAGCAATGGGAGCGCGACACGGGTATCCGCATCCAGCCGGGTGACATCCTGGTGATCCATACCGGGTACCATCACTACTATCCGAGCGACTGGGCGACCGACCCGGCAGTGCGCCAGCCGGACGAAACCCGGTACTTCATCAAGCATCCTGGGCCCACCCGCGCCTTCGCTGACTGGGTGCTGGAGCGCAAGATCGCCTGGCTCGCAGTCGACTGCGCTTCTGCCGACCATCCGTTCAATACGGTGATTCGCAAGATCCGGGCGGATCTCGTGCCGGAGTTCGAGGCCAAGCACGGCAAGCCGATCAGCGAGCTTCTGCCCGACGCGGACTATCAGGTCATGCATTTCGCGCTCTTTCCGCATGGCGTCATTCACATCGAGAACGCCGGTGGGGAAATCGACAAGATTTTCGATCGTCGCGTCATGGTCGGTTGTTTCCCCTGGCGGTTCAAGGGAGGAGAGGCGGCGTTCTGCCGGTTCGTTGCCTTCGTACCGGAGGACGAGCTCTGACGATGCGTGCGATGGTGCTCGAGCGACCAGGACAGCCGTTGGTGCTCCGCGACCTTCCGGTACCGGAGCCGGGGCCGGGGCACGTGCTCCTGCGCGTCCACGCCTGCGGTGTCTGTCGGACCGATCTGCATATCGTCGACGGTGAGCTACCCGATCCGAAGTTGCCGCTGGTGCTCGGGCACCAGATCGTCGGTGAGGTCGTCCGTGTCGGAGCAGGTGCGACGCGCTTCGTTCCCGGACAGCGCGTCGGAGTGCCGTGGCTCGGCTGGACCTGTGGCGAGTGCGAGTATTGCCGGAGCGGGCGCGAGAACCTGTGCGACCGCGCCCGCTTCACCGGCTACACGCTCGATGGTGGCTACGCCGAGTACACCGTCGCCGACGAGCGCTACTGTTTCCCGATTCCCGAAGGCTACCCGGATCTTCAGGCAGCACCACTCCTGTGTGCTGGGCTGATCGGCTACCGGGCATTGCGTTTCGCTGGCCAGGCGCAGCGGATCGGGTTCTATGGCTTCGGTGCGGCAGCGCACATTCTCACCCAGGTCGCCGTTTGGCAAGGGCGCCAGGTCTATGCCTTTACACGAGCGGGTGATCACGAGGGGCAAGCGTTCGCCCGGCAGCTCGGTGCCGTCTGGGCAGGGGGATCGGACGAACTCCCACCCGAGCCGCTCGAGGCGGCGCTGATCTTCGCCCCGGTGGGTGCGCTCGTTCCCCAGGCTTTGCGTGCGCTCGAGAAGGGCGGAACGGTCGTCTGTGCTGGGATCCACATGAGCGACATTCCCGCGTTTCCCTATGCACTTCTCTGGGAAGAACGCGTGGTGCGTTCGGTGGCCAACCTGACTCGTCAGGACGGTGAGGAATTTCTGAGCATCGCTCCGCAGGTGCCGGTGCGCACCGAGGTGCAGGTGTATCGCCTCGAAGACGCGAACCGCGCGCTCGAGGATTTGCGGGCCGGGCGCGTGCGCGGGGCCGCGGTGCTGCAGATCGCTTAGCCACTCGACGTACGGGGGTGCATGACCCGTTTCCACAACGCATCCGCCGCGAACACCGCTGGTACGGCGATCGCCGCGAGTCCCCATCCGAGAGCCGGTGGTGGTGCCTGGTGGACGACCCGGGCGAGCGGTTCGACAAACAGTGTCGTGCCCAGGATCGCGAAACTGCCGAGGAGGGCATAGCCGATCGCACGATTGCCGCGCACACCTACTCGCCATGCCGGGAGCGTATCGCTGCGGTTGGCGAGGGCATTGGCAGCCTGACCGAAGACCACAGCGGTGAAAGCTGCACCGGAAGCGGCGAGAAGCGTGTGCGGGGATGGAAGCGACCCGCCGGGAGACCAGCTGCCGTGCACCAGCACGAGGAAAAAGGTGGCGAGTTCGACAAGTGCTTCAGTAGGGCCGAGCGCCAAGAATGCGCGAGCGAGTACGGACATGTCGACTAAGCCTCGACGTGGAGGTGGTGTCTGGAGCGTCTCAGGCGCAGGAGGCTCGACGCCGAGCGCGAGCGCGGGGAGTGCGTCGGTCCCCAGATCGAGCAGGAGAACTTGCAGGACACTGAGCGCGAGCGGAAGCCGGCCGCCACTCAGGGCCCACACGACGAACGGTGCCAGTTCGGCCGCATTGTCGGTGAGGTGGTAGGTCAGGAAGCGGCGAATATTGTTGTAGGTGGTGCGCCCCTGTTCGATCGCAGCGACGATTGTCGCGAAGTTGTCATCGAGAAGGACGAGATCTGCTGCCTCACGCGCGACATCGGTCCCGCTACGCCCCATCGCGACGCCGACATCGGCCTCGTGGAGTGCAGGGGCATCGTTCACGCCGTCACCGGTCATGGCGACGACATGGCCGCGGTTGCGAAGCACGCGGGCGATGCGGAGCTTGTCCTCCGGTTTGACGCGAGCGAGGACGACTTCATCCCGGTCGATCAACGCTCCCAGAATTGCATCGTCCGCTGGCAGCTCGTTACCGGTGAGAACGAGCGGATGCTCGCGAACTAGCCCCACCTGCCTGGCGACTGCGAGCGCTGTCGCTGGGTGATCACCCGTCACCATGATCACCCGGATGCCCGCTTCGCGACAATGGGCGATCGCCTCGCTCGCCTCAGGTCGTGGCGGATCGAAGAACGCGATAAGGCCCAGGAACGTGAGATCGCGCTCGAGGTGATCAGGATCGGCATTTGCTGCTGCCTCTCCGGGTGCCAACGTGCGCTTCGCGACGGCGATGACCCGCAGCCCATCCTGAGCGAGGCGATCGGCGACGGAGCACGCTCGGTCAGTCTGGCCGTGGCAGCGAGCGAGGACGGTTTCAGGTGCTCCTTTCACGATGAGTGTGTTATCGACCACCACGCTCATCCGACGCCGATGTGGGTCAAAGGGAAAGCGCCGTTGCAGAAGGTGTTCGGTTTTGAGCCGGTCAGCGTCGACACCGAGAGCGAGGGTCAGCGACCAAACCGCCGCATCGAGCGGATCACCTTCAGCCACCCAGTGGTCATCGTGAAGCACTGAACGGCCTTCGGCGCACATGACGGCGGCAGTGACCGCTTCGCGTACTGCATCCTCACTACCGGGCTCGAACTGGATCGTGCGATATGGCGAGTACCCTTCTCCGTCGATCCTGGCCGACCCGTGCGGTGTCCAGACCAGGACAGCTGAGAGCTCGTTGCGGGTCAAGGTACCGGTCTTATCGGTGCAGATGACCGTGGTGAGACCGAGCGTTTCGACCGCTTCCAGATGACGAACCAGCGCGTTCCGCTGAGCCATCCGTTGGGCGGCAACGGCGAGCGATAACGTGAGCGTCGGTAGAAGTCCCTCGGGGACGAGTGCAACCGTGACACCGAGC
>BEID01000224.1 GCA_002898975.1 bacterium HR27
CCCGGAGAACACGATCTACTCGATCAAGCGCTTCATGGGTCGTCGCTTCGACGATCCGGAAGTGCAGAAGACGATCAAGCTGGTGCCGTACCAGGTACGGCGGGCCCAGAACGGTGGCGTCGAGGTCAAGATGGGTGACCGCTGGTACACGCCGCAGGAGATCTCGGCAATGATCCTGCAGAAGCTCAAGCAGGACGCCGAGGCCTACCTGGGCGAGAAGGTCGACAAGGCGGTCATTACGGTGCCCGCGTACTTCGACGACAGCCAGCGCAACGCGACCAAGGACGCCGGACGGATCGCCGGGCTCGAGGTGTTGCGGATCATCAACGAGCCGACGGCCTCGGCTCTCGCCTACGGTCTCGACAAGAAGGGCGAGGAGAAGGTCGCCGTCTACGACCTGGGTGGCGGGACCTACGACATCTCGATCCTCGATATCTCGGAAGGTGTCTTCCAGGTGCTGGCGACCAACGGCGATACGCACCTGGGTGGTGACGACTTCGACCAGCGGATCATCGACTGGCTGTGCGACGAATTCAAGCGCGAGACAGGAATCGACCTGCGACAGGATCGGATGGCGCTCCAGCGCTTGAAGGAGGCAGCCGAGAAGGCGAAGATCGAGCTCTCGAGCGTGCAGCAGACCGAGATCAACCTGCCGTTCATCACGGCGGATGCGACTGGCCCGAAGCACCTAGTCAAGACGCTGACCCGCTCCAAGCTCGAGCAGCTGGTCGCCGATCTGGTCGAAAAGACGATCCCGCCGATGGAGCAGGCACTCAAGGACGCGGGGCTCTCGCCGCGCGATATCGACGAGGTGGTGCTGGTCGGTGGACAGACCCGCATGCCGCTGATCCAGCGCAAGGTGCAAGAGTTCTTCGGCAAGGAGCCCCACAAGGGGATCAACCCGGACGAGGTCGTGGCGATTGGCGCCGCGATTCAGGCGGGCGTCCTCGCCGGTGAGGTCAAGGAGGTCCTGCTCCTCGACGTGACGCCGCTGACGCTGGCGATCGAGACGCTGGGTGGTGTGGCGACGCCGATCATCCCGCGCAACACCACGATTCCGACGCGGAAGAGCCAGATCTTCACGACAGCGTCCGACAACCAGACGCAGGTCGAGATCCACGTCGTGCAGGGCGAGCGACCGATGGCAGCCGACAACAAGACGCTCGGTCGCTTCATCCTGGACGGCATCCCGCCGGCACCGCGTGGCGTGCCGAAGATCGAGGTCACGTTCGATATCGATGCCAACGGGATCCTCACGGTCTCGGCCCGTGACCTGGCGACCGGTCGGGAGCAGAAGATCACGATCACGGCCTCGACCGGCCTGACCGAAGAGGAAATCCAGCGGATGATCCGTGAGGCCGAGGAGCATGCCGAGGAAGACCGCCGCAAGCGCGAGGCGATCGAACTGCGCAATCAGGCCGAGGCGCTCGTCTACCAGGCCGAGAAGACGCTGAACGAGTTCTCCGATCGGATCCCGTCCGATCTCAAGCTGGAACTGGAGAACAAGATCCAGACCGTGCGCGAGATCGTCGAGCGCGATCCGATGAACACCGCACGGCTGCGGCCGGCCTACGACGAGCTGGCGCGGACGCTCTCGCAGGTCGGTGCTCGGATGTACGAGCAGGCTGGGACGACGAGCAGTGCTGGTCCGGACGGCGGTCAGGGGACTGCCGGCAGCGGCTCGTCCGGCGAGGAGACGGTCGAGGGCGAATACCGCGAGGTGTGAGCCGTACAACCCACATGTCGGAGACAGGAACCGGCCGGGATAGCCCGGCCGGTTCGTCTTCCTTCACGAGCCACGCACCGGCGCCGTCATTCGCACCACCCCAGCGCCAGCGACGCGGGATGCCGGGACACGCTCCGGCCCGATCAGCTGCCGGATCGCTCATGCACGAGGAGGACGCGTGCGAAGCACACCAGCGGTTGCCAGAAGAAAAAGTACAGTGGGGGAAGTGGGACTCGAACCCACACGCCTCTTCGGCACGTGATCCTAAGTCACGCCCGTCTGCCAATTCCGGCATTCCCCCGGGCGGTGCCATAAGAAGTATAACGGCAGCTTCCCATTTTGGGAGCTGCCGTCGTGCGCTCTCGCTTCGCAGAACCGAACCAGGATCACCAGCCTCCGCCACAGCCGCAACCCTGTGCCGTTCCGGCATTGCCACCGGCATCGAAGCTATGGCCGCAGGCACAGGTCGCGACGGCGTTCGGATTGTGAACGGTAAAGCCGCCGCCCATGAGACTATTCACGTAGTCGATCTCGGCTCCCTCCAGGTAGGTGGCACTGAAGGGATCGACGATGACGCGGACACCGTCGATCTCGAACGTGAAGTCGTCTTCCTCGGCCGACTCCTCGAGCGCCATCCCGTACTGGAGGCCAGAGCATCCACCAGGAGCCACGAAGACGCGGAGATACGCGTCCGGCATTCCCTGCTCGTCCGTGAACTCCTTGAGGCGGCGCACCGCTTCCGGCGTCATCGTGATGAGCGTCGTCTGCTGCATGGTCTCGCTCCGCTTCCTTCCGCGATTTCGCAACCGCGCTGTTTACGATCATACTCCGTTGCACGGAGCTGTCAAGTACAAGTCTACCGCACCGCTGCTGGCTGTACGGGCACCGAGAAGCTGCTCCAGCATGCGCCGCATCGTGAGAGCCAGGCCGAAGCCGATGCCAACGGTGGTATCCTGATGAATCGGGTAGGATTGCGACGCACGATGTCGAGAGTAGGCTTTTCTGATCCGACCATCCAGCTCGAACGCTCGCTTCACCGGTTGAAGCGGCTCGGTATCGTCTTGCCGTTGGGATTCCTCGCCCTGCTCGTGCTTCTCGGCCACGGACTCGTTCCGCTCCTCGGCGCCTCTTGGGCTTGGGGCGTGAGCAGTGTCCTCGCTGTCGCTGGTGTCGTCGCCTTCGCGGACTGGATCTTCCGTCTGGTCGGGCACCTTCATCGCCAGTTGCTCGCGCAACACGCCGAACTCGTCGCGCTGCACGAGGCTGGCCTGGCGATCGCGGCCGAACTCGACCTCGCTGTTGTCCTGCAACGGGTGGTCGACCAAGCCCGGCGACTCGTCGGAGCCCGCTACGGGCTGCTGATCCTGCAGGACGAGCACGGGAACCGGACGCTCTTCACGTCCGGGTACCCACGAACGGCCCAGTGTGCCGAGAGCTCGATGGGCGAGCACGGGATCCTGGAGCTCGTCCTGCGCGAGAACCGTTCGCTCAATATCGAGGATCTCGAGCGGTATCCCGGTGTCCGTCGGTATCCCGAGGGGCATCCACCGATGCAGAGCCTGCTCGGAGTACCGATCAGGACGCAGGAAGGCATTCTCGGTGGCCTCTACTTGGCCGATCGGGAAGACGGCTTGCCGTTCGACGAGCAGGACCGGTCGCGACTGGAGCGATTCGCGACCCAGGCTGCGCTCGCGATCACCAATGCGCGCTTGCATCGCCGGCTGATGGGGTTGGCGATCAGCGAGGAGCGCGAGCGGATCGCTCGCGAGATGCACGATAGTCTCGCTCAGGTTCTCGGGTATGTGATCACCAAAGTGTCCGCTGTGCGTGAACTCTTGCGTCAGCCGGAACGACTCCCGGATATCGAACGACACCTGGAGCAGCTCGAGCGAGCCGCTCGTGACGCCTATGCGGACGTGCGTGAGGGGATCCTGGGGCTCCGGACGAGCCTGGCTCCGGACCGGAGTCTTCCCGATGCACTGCGGGGCTATCTCGAGCGTTGGCAGGAGCAGAGCAATATCGCAGCCCGGTTCGTGATCGAGCCGGACGACGAGGCATTCCGCAACCTTCAGCCGATCGCGGAACTCCAACTCCTGCGGATCGTCCAGGAAGCACTGGCGAACGTGCGCAAGCACGCGCGGGCGACCGAAGCGATCGTCGAACTCTCCCGGGTCGATGGAGCCGTGCGCGTCTGTATCCGGGACAACGGTATCGGTTTTGATCCGAGCACGCTCGAACGCGGGCACTTCCCACGATTCGGGCTCGC
>BEID01000225.1 GCA_002898975.1 bacterium HR27
CCTGTTGCGCTGATCGAGGAGTGAAGGAGAGAGCGGTGGAACGGCTGCCGATCCTGAGCCTGATAACCTACAGTCCACTCGTCGGCGCAGTTATCCTGTTCCTGTGGGCCAACGCCTCCCCACGCGCCGTGCGCTGGATCGCGTTGGTCGCCAGTAGTGTCTCCTTCCTGCTCTCGATCGGCATGCTTCTCGCTTTCGACCCGCATCGCTCGGGTATGCAGTTCAGCGAAACCTTCGAATGGCTGCCGGAACTCGGCATCGCCTATCGCCTGGGAGTCGACGGGATCAGCGCACCGCTCGTCGGCTTGACAACGCTGCTGACGCTGATCGCCGTGATCGCCTCCTGGGAGCCGATCCGCCACCGCGTCCGCGAGTACTACATCACGCTCCTCTTGCTGGCGACCGGAATGCTGGGCGTTTTCGTCAGCCTCGACCTCTTCCTGTTCTATATTTTCTGGGAAATCGTGCTCATTCCCATGGCACTTATCATCGGCGTGTGGGGGAGCGCCAACCGCGTGTACGCAGCAGTGAAGTTCTTCCTGTACACGCTGGCTGGCAGCCTCTTGATGCTCGTCGGTATCGTGGCCCTCTACCAGGAATATTTCCAGCAGACGGGCGTCCGCACACTCGACGTGCTCGAACTCGCCCGAGGCCAATACAGCGAGACCTTCCAGTTCTGGGCGTTCCTGGCCTTCTTCCTCGCCTTCGCGATCAAGGTGACGATGTGGCCGTTCCACACCTGGCTCCCCGATGCACACGTCGAGGCACCGACCGCCGGATCGGTGATCCTGGCGGGCGTTCTGCTCAAAATGGGTGGGTACGGTTTCCTCCGCTTCAACCTCCCGCTCTTTCCCGACGCAACGCGAGAATGGGCGCCAGCGATCGTTGTCCTCTCGGTGATCGCGATTCTCTACGGCGCGCTCATGGCCTTGGTGCAGCGCGACTTCAAGAAGCTGGTCGCCTATTCCTCGGTAAGCCACATGGGGTTCGTGACGCTCGGCATCTTCGCGCTGAATCATGCGGGTCTGAGCGGTGCCATGGTGGTCATGCTCAGCCACGGCTTCGTCACCAGCGCGCTCTTCCTCATCGTCGGGGTCCTCTACGAGCGCGCGCATACGCGGGAACTCGTCGCCTTCGGCGGTCTGGCCCGGAACATGCCTGTCTTCGCGGCCTTCTTCGGTCTGTTCGCTTTCGCCTCGCTCGGCCTCGCTGGCCTGAGCGGCTTCGTCGGTGAGTTTCTCGCGCTGCTCGGTGGGTTCCGTGCCTACCGGTGGGCTGGCGTACTGGGTACCGCTGTCGTCATTCTGGCAGCCTGGTATATGCTGCGAGTCTTCCAGCGCGTCGCCCTCGTTCGGGCTCCCGGCGAGCCGCCCGATCCCGACGATCCGGAACTCCGCCTGGCCACGGCACACGGGGTTCCGCCGATCGCTGGAGGCAGCGACGCGCACCATGCACCGGTCGATCCGCGCACGTTCCCGGACGTGAACTGGCGTGAAGCGCTCACGCTCGCGCCGCTCGCGCTCCTGACCGTGTGGGTCGGTGTCTACCCGTTACCGGTTTTGCGACTGATCGAGTCTGCACTCGACGCTGTGCTGGCTGCCGTCACCGGCTCGAGGCTGTGAGGGGGAAAGCCGATGCCGTTGCGCCTCGCTGCACCGGAATGGTCGCTGCTGGTTCCGCCGCTGATCGTCATCGGGACGATCGTGCTCTTGCTCGCGATCGACGCGCTAGTCTCGCGCCCCTCGGCTCGCCTGATGCTCGGCCTCGCGATCGCTGGGCAACTCCTGGCACTCGGCTCGCTGGCGACCATCGACTGGAGCCGCGGCGCCACGACGTTCGGTGCCAGTTATCGGGCTGACTGGTTCGCACTCGTCGTGGCGATCGTCGCATTGGTCGCAGGCATCCTTTCGGTGCTCGTTTCGGCAGGGTACACGGAGTCGGGGCTCGATCCAGGAGGCATCGGTCAGGCAGAGTACCTCGCGCTGCTGCTCTTCTCGGTACTCGGGACGATGATCGTCGGCGCGGCTGGTGACCTCATCGTCCTCTTGCTCGGTATCGAAACCAGTGCCATCGCAGTCTACGCGCTGACGGCCTTCGCACGCCGGCGCATCACCAGTGTCGAGGGGGCGCTCAAGTACTTCCTCCTCGGTGCCTTCGCGACCGCGATTCTCTTGTATGGAATGGCCTGGATCTACGGACTCACCGGAAGCATCGTGCTCAGCGACATCGGCCACGCACTTCGTACAGTGGTCACGCCCGGTCAATCGCTCGACCCGGCTCTTCTCCTGGCTCTGCTCCTGCTCGCGGTCGGTCTCGGCTTCAAGATCGCTGCCGTTCCGTTCCATATGTGGACGCCGGATGCCTACCAGGGCGCGCCGACGCCTGTCTCGGCCTACATGTCTGTCGTTCCCAAAGTGGCTGGCTTCGCGGCGATGGCACGGATACTCGTCCAGGGGCTGCAACCGCTGAGCGAGCAATGGATCACCCTGCTCGGTATCCTGGCCTTCGTCACGATGGTCTACGGCAACGTGGTCGCGATCGCGCAGCGCGACCTCAAGCGGATGCTCGGCTACTCGGCGATCGGTCACACCGGGTACATGCTCGCCGGTCTGGCAGCGTTCACGAGCGGGCAGGCCGGCGACCGCAGCGTCGGCAGCGTCCTCTTCTACCTGTTCGCCTATGCCTTCATGAATATCGGTGCCTTCGGGATTATCGCCTGGCTGCAGGAGCGCGGGCTCGGCACGACGCTCGACGACATCGCTGGTCTGGCGAGCCGGGCACCGCTGGCTGCGCTCATGATGGCGATCTTCATGCTCTCGCTGATGGGTATGCCGCCACTGCTCGGCTTCTACGCCAAGTACTACGTGATCCTGGCACTGATCGAGGCGGGGCAACTCTGGCTCGCTGTCGCGATCGTCGTGATGAGCGCGATCTCGGCGTTCTTCTACCTCCGCGTCGTCACGCGGATGTACTTCGAGGAGCCGACCGGCATCTGGCAACCGGCTCGCACACCGCTCCTGGGGCTCGGGCTCGCCCTCATGGCTGTCGCAACGCTCGTACTCGGTCTCGTGTCCGGCCCGCTCCTCGACCTCGCGCAACGGTGGCCGGCCGCGCTCGCTTGAGCGATTCGTCACTCGGAGCATGCGATGAGCGTGACGATCAGCCCGTACGAAGACGCCGCTGCCGCAGCCGTCGCCGCACTCTGGAACGAGGAGTTCGGCTCACGGTATCCGCTCACCCCGCAGCTCCTGGCAGCACGCACCGGCCCGATCGGCGGAACGGTTCTGTCCGGCTGGATCGCACGGCACAACGGTGAACCGGCTGGTGCGCTGCTCGTGCGCTTCCCTTCTCTCCCATGGTTTCCGCCCGGCGTCGGCTTCGTCACGCTCTTCGTCGTCGCACGAGCGTATCGCCACCAGGGGATCGGTCGCACACTGCTCGATCGCGCCGTACAGGAGGCACGGGCTCTGGGTTACCGAGCCCTCGTCTTCGGGGGCGGGCCGGGTCATCTCGTACCCGGTATCCCTGCCGAAGCACCGCTGGCGACTTGGCGTTTCCTCCGCCGCGCCGGCGCCATACCGCGGGAGATTTTCCATGACCTCCTCGTCGATCTCACCGCTGCGCTCCCTCCAGCGGAACTGCCCGCCGACGTCGTGCTGGAACCCGCGCCCCGAGAACCGATGATTGCCTTCCTCGCCGCCGAATTTCCCGGCGAATGGGAAGTCGACATCGCGAGCGCCTACGATGCCGGCGCGACCGTCTACGGTCTCTGGCAGCAAGGGCGGCTGATCGGCTTCGCTGCTACCCACCAGCCTGGGGAGTGGCCACCCGCGCCCAGTCTGTTCTGGAATGCAGCACTCGATGGCCCAGTCGCTGGGCTCGGCCCGCTCGGGATCGCGGCCGCTGCGCGTGGGCGTGGACTCGGCCTCGCCATGGTGTGCGGTGCGCTCCAGGAACTCCGCCGCACCCAGGCTCGTTATGTCGTCATC
>BEID01000226.1 GCA_002898975.1 bacterium HR27
CAGGCGTCCAGCACCGAGCCGTAGTGTGCGAGCAGCCGCTCCAGCCGCCGCAGGCTGATTCCTTCGATCGCATGAAACCCGAGCCAGGCGATCCGCGCGTCCACACCGCGCCTCCCGGACGTGTGCGGAATCCTACCAGTCAGCCGATCGCTGCGTCGACGCCAGAACGTGCTCAGCCGCTGGTACACTCTTGCAGGGGCGAGGTATGGCACGTATCGTGCTCGTCGAAGACGATGAGACCCTGCAACTGACCATCCGGTACAACCTTGAGCGGGCTGGCCACGAGGTCATCGCCCTCTCCGACGGAGAGGCTGCGCTGCAGCAGTCTCCAGTGCTCCAGCCTGATCTGGTCATCCTGGACGTCATGTTGCCTGGCCTCGACGGGTTCGAAGTCTGCCGCCGCTTGCGGGAACAGAGCACGGTACCGATTTTGATCCTGACCGCTCGTGACGACGAAATCGACCGCGTCCTCGGTCTGGAACTCGGTGCTGACGACTACCTGACCAAACCGTTCTCGATGCGCGAACTGGTGGCGCGCGTCAAGGCGCTGCTCCGCCGGCGCGAGCTGCTCGTCCGCGAGCTGGCTCGCGAGCCTGCTGCTGGCGCCATCGTGACAGTCGGGCCGCTCCGCATCGATCTCTCCCAGCGGCGCGTCTGGCGCGGCTCGCACGAGGTAACGCTCAAGCCGCGCGAGTTCGACCTGCTCGTCTATCTGGCCCGGCATCACGAACGCGTCTGTCGTTCCGAGGAAATCCTCCGTGCCGTGTGGGGCTACGAAAGCTACGGTGACCACCGCACGCTGGCGGTGCATGTCCACGGCTTGCGCGAGAAGCTGGAAGACGATCCGCGCCACCCGCGGCTCATCGAAACGGTTCGCGGTGTCGGGTACCGTCTGACGGTGCGGCACCTGCAGGCGACAGCGCCTTGAGCGTCATCGATTTGTTACAGGCAGCGACGTCTCCCGCGTAGACTTCCACCGAGGATCGACGGCGATGTGGACGTTCCTGCTCGCGACTGGACTCGGCATGCTCTTCGGTGCGCTCGTGGTCTGGGCCTGGCAGCGCTGGTCGCTGCACGAGCGGCTGTCCCGGGCGCTCGACCAGCTCCGGCAGGAGCATCCGGCCGTCACCCCGCTCCAGCGTCCGCTCCTCGGTGACGATCCACTGGATGCGGTGTTGAGCCAGCTCGGAGAGGCCCTGCGCCATCTGGAACGCGAGCGCGAGCAGGCGCAGGCTCGGCAGCAGCAACTCGCCGCGCTCTTCGACCACTTGAGCGACGGTGTCGTCCTGATCGATCCCGAAGGGCTGGTGCTCGGGCTCAACCGGGCTGCCCGGAGCCTGCTTGCCGGTGCGCGTGACAGTGCAGTGGGTCGGCCGTATCCCGAGGTCGTCCGTGACTACGAGCTGAACGAGCTCGTCGCCCGAGCGCTCGCTGGTGCGGAAGCACCAGCGGGGCGATTCGTGGAGCTGGGACGTCCGCGCCGCAGCGTCCAGGCGCAAGCCTCCGCCCTGCGGGGTGCCGACCGCCCGCTCGTCACGCTCGTCCTGCGCGATATCACCGAACTACGGCGAACGGAGACGATCCGCCGCGATTTCGTCGCCAATGTGTCGCACGACCTGCGCACGCCGCTCGCGGCGCTCCAGGCGCTCGTCGACACCTTGCTCGACGGTGCCCTGGCTGACCGAACGGTCGCTGAGGATTTTTTGCGCCGCATCGCGACCGAGGTCGAGCATCTCACCCGGCTGGTCAACCAGCTGCTGGAGCTGACGAAAGCCGAGAGCGGGCAACTGCAACTCGCCCGCGTTCCCACCGATCTCGCTGCGCTGGCCCGCACCACGCTCGAGCGCTTCCGCCCCCGTGCGGACGCCAAGCGGATCATCCTGGAACTCGCGTCGAGTGACGCACTCCCGCCTGTTCCGTGCGATCCTGACCGCATCGTCCAGGTACTCGCCAACCTGCTGGACAACGCCCTCAAGTTCACGCCAGAAGGTGGCCGCGTGCGCGTCGAACTCGCGCACGAGGACGGTTCCGTAGTCGTCCGCGTGCACGATACGGGCCCTGGCATTCCCAGCGACGAGATCGAACGGGTCTTCGAGCGGTTCTTCAAGGGTGACCGGGCGCGCTCGAGTGCGGGGAGCGGGCTGGGACTGGCGATCGTGAAGCACCTCGTCCAGCTCCACGGTGGCCGTGTCTGGGCCGAGAACGCACCGGAGGGTGGTGCGGTCGTCGGCTTCGCCTTACCCTGCGATTGCGCGTGATCACAACAGTTCCGCAACACACAGTCGCTCGCGCCCTGGTATCGTGCTGGCGGGTCGAACGGAACACGCACCTCGCGCAGCCCCGTACTCCTCCTCACGACCGGACGGTGCCGTCCCCCACCGGCACCGTCCGTCTTTCGTCTGTCCCTGACCGGGTGGCGTACCACTGAAACCGTACCGGCTCCTCGTGCGTCATACCATTGGGAGCGAGTAAGGCGTGGTGTCTCAGTGAGCGCTTCGCACCGGTGTTTTCCGAGCGGGAGCTGCTCGTCGAACTGGCAGGCTTGCGGCGACCGAAGCGGTCAGTCGCACGGAAGGAGGGCAGACATGCGAACCAGCCGACGACCGTCGAGGTTGCTCCGTTTCGCAGCTGTACTCGCGCTCGTCGCGAGCAGCCTGGCGCTGCTCGTCCCGGCGGCGCAGGCAGCACCGCCGCTCAGCGAGCAGCAGGCGCGCGTGACGCTGGCGGCGGTCTACAACGGGGAAACGTTGCCCGGTGGCTTCGGCCCGCTCTGGAGTACCGTCGTCGTCCAGAACCTCGAGGCGTTGCCGATCGAGATCCGCTTGCGGAACCAGCGCGTCGGCGGTACCATCCAGGGCCCCTTCACGCTGGCACCACGGGCGACCCGGGCGTTCACCGCGGCGGAGCTGGCGGGGTTCGGCCTCGTGCCGAGCGGCGGCAGCGCCGGGCTGGTCATCGAGGCGAACTTCACCGATACCAGTCAGGCCATCCTCACCGAGCTCGGGATCTGCACGGTAAGCTGCAACCCAGCGATCGCTGTCGTCGAAAAGCACGGTGGGCCGAGTGCGCTCGGCAGCGACCTACGCACGACGAGCGCTTTCCAGAGTGTCTCGAGCGCGACTGGGATCCGCGACGACGACTGGGAGGCGGCCAACTTCGGCCGGAGCTGGGTCTTGCCGGTCGTCCAGACCAACAGCAACTGGCGCACCGTGATCAAGATCGCCAACCTGCGGCACCAGCTCAACCAGGTGACCGTGACACTCCAGCGCTCGCGCGGTGTCACTGCCGGTGAACAGACCTACACACTGAACCAGACGCTGAGTGCCGGCCAGACCTGGACGATCGATCTCGCCAGTGTCGTCCCGCCTGAATGGGTCGGTGCTGCCTTCGTCGATGCCACCTCGACCGGTGTCGCCGTCGTCGCCGAACGGTACAAGCCGGCGTGGCGCATGCTGCTCACCAACGAGGGTGTACCGCGCACGACCGCGACGACGCGGTATGCGCCGATCGTCTTCCGCGATTTCAACAACTGGAACACCGGTATCACCGTGGTGAACCTGGACACGTCCAACACGAACACGTTGACCTTCACCTACTACGACCGGAACGGTGTCGCGCAGGTGGTGCCGCCCGAGCTTTCGACGATCACCCTCCAGCCGGGCGAGAGCGCCTTCATCTACCGGCCGGACATCAGCGCGGTGCCGAGCGTCGATCCGGCCCGCGTCAATGCCGTCGTCATCAGCGGGCAGCGTGCCTTCGCCGCGGCGGTCGATGAGGTCAAGTATCTGGCCGGCCCGGGGCAAGGACAGGCGATGAGCTACATCGCGCCGGCAGCCCCCGACTTCTCCGGGAGCAAGCAGAGCTGGTCGGCGGCCGAGACGCAGACGCGTACCGCTGGACAAGTGACCGGTCGGGCCTGGTTCACGCACACGCTGGCCTTGCCGCTCTTGCAGGTGGGCGATGCGAGCGGCCAGGGTGAT
>BEID01000227.1 GCA_002898975.1 bacterium HR27
GACCAACTCTTCGCTAGTCACCTCCAGATCCGCCTCACTTGCACGCCCATACCCCGTAACGCCGCCGCTCGGTCGTCACCTGCGTCAGCCAGTAGCACCTGCGAAACCACTGTGATAGATCCAATTATGCACAGTCCGTACTGCTCAAACTTCGTCTCGTCGACGAGCAAAACGGCCTCCCTTGCCTGCTCAATCATGGCTCGCTTCGCTTCCGCTTCCTGGGGATCGGGATCGGTGAGATCACCACCAGAAGTAACCCCTTTGACACTAAAGTAAACCTTGTCAGCATAAAGAGAGCGAATATCAGCTACTGCCCGTTGGCCAACAAACGAAAGTGTTAGCTTCCGCAAAGAACCTCCGATACTGATCAACTCCAAGCGCGGTACCTGACTCTTCGCCACGAGCTCCATGATCGGCAGCGAGTTGGTCACGATCGTCAGTGCAAGTCCGAGCTGCACGATACGTCGCGCCAGGTAATACGCAGTGGTCGAAGAGTCGAGAAAGACCGCTTCGCCTGGCTTGAGCATCGCAGCAGCGTGCTCTGCAAGAAGTTCCTTCGCTTCGACCGCCCGTGTGAGACGATGGGAGAAGGAATCCTCATGCTGTGCGAGACTCGGGAGAATAGCTCCTCCATGCGTACGCTTAAGCTGTCCGGCACGTTCGAGTGCATCCAAGTCCCGCCGAATGGTCATCGGCGAGATCCCAAATATCTCACCGAGTTCTGCGACCGTGATGCTGCCGCGCCGATTCAAGATTTCTAGTATCTGGCGACGGCGTTCTTCCGGTAATGTGCGATTAGACAAGCCACAGCGAACCTGCAAGAAATCTTCCGAAGAAGCTAATTGCGTCATCTGATGCCCCCAGTACAGTTTTCGCGTCCACACCCCTGACCCACAAGACCCCGATGCTCTCCGGGCCAGGCTAGTCGCGTCCACTCGACCGATTGTTCCAGAGCGTTCCGATTCCCCGAGTAAATGGTTTCGCTCAGGATCGCTCATATCATAGCTCACGAGAGATACCGTGTCAAGAACTCAGGTGCGGTGGTATGCACTCCCACACCTGTATGCTTTCGGCTTTCCGCAGCGCCTGTCACTGAGCCATCCGTCACAGCTAGGTGACCGCCGAGCATGGTGAACCATCACGATGGAGCCATATTTCGGTGCTGCCCTGTGCTGTTGTTCCGCCTGAGGGGTGATCCGGCCCGTCTGATCGCGGTTCACGGGACACCCTACAGGGAGTACAGTAAGTCGCATCAAGGGCCTGTTAGTCCGCCCAGGTCAGGGTCGCAAACAGGTGAGTACCGGGTCCTACCCGCGCTGCTGCTGTCGGACTACTGCTCACAGTGATGAAGCGTCACATAGGCGGTTCGTCGGACTCGTTGCGGCCGATCTCTACCGAAGCAACGCTGCGCAGTGTATTTTGTAGGATTCCGAGAAAACTAACTCTGCGCATCGTTCCATTCACTCCTGGCTCTGGTCCAACGGCTCCGCCACCACGATCAGCCGCTGGTCGTACCGGCCGGTCGCCGGATTGTAGTTCCCCGCACAGGTGATGAGCGTCAGCCGCTCCATCGGTGTCGGTCCGACGATCCGCTCGACCGGTGCGGTAGCCTCCTCGACCGTCTCCAGCCCGCTGACACGGTATCGGGCGATCCGACCGTCAGCGAGTTCGAGTTCCACGATATCTCCGACCCGAACGCGCCAGAGATCCCAAAACACGGCCGGCCCCACACCGGTAAAGTCGACATGCCCAGCTAGCACCACATTGCTGCCCTCACCGGGGAGCGCGGTGAAATCGTACCAGGCCACCTCCTCGGGCCGGTCGGGTGCCTCCATCCGTCGAGCTCCATCCAGTCCCTTGATCACAACCGGCGCATCGACTCCGATGGCCGGGATCCGCAGCCTCACGATCCGGTTATCGACCGGAGCCGCCGTCGAGACCACTGCAGCCACTGCTGTCGGAGTCGACACCGCTGACGTCGGCACTGCAAGGCTGCTCCGAGTCGAGAAGGACCGCACCACGACCGTGCTCCTGACGACCGGACTCGCGGGCGAAAACCGATCACCGCCGAACGACGAGGCACCCGCCAGGCCCAGGCCCATGCCGATGGCCCAACTCGCTACCACCAGCACCAGGAAGCCTGCCAGCTGCCGCACCGGTCACTCCGGTTCCCGCTCCGTCTTTCGGTTGGAACGCACCAGCCCGAAACCACCGAGCGTTGCACCCGCTAGTCCGACCAAGACGAGAATCATGCCGAGTGCACGCTGTCCTCGTCCACTATCGTTGGTTCCCGTCGCCGGTAGGCCGATCGTCGGAGTCGGCGTCGCCCCGCGTCCTACGACCGGTGTGCCGATGACAGCGACCGGCGTTGGGGTCGATTGTCGGGCAGCCGGCGTCGGATTGGTCACGGTCCCGGTCGGGACTGGGGTCGGCAGCGGGGTCGCCTCCGGCACCGGATATTCGTACGCCCCGATATCGCAGGCCGGTCCTTGTGGTCGTGCGACGTGCAGCTGATCGTCCTTCGGACAGCTCTTCGTCCCCGCTGCATCCACTGCCGGGCTCCCCAGGCCGAGGGCGTGGAACAGCGTCCCACCGGCCGAATCGACCTGGAGTGGCTGCAGCGCGGGTGTGACGTTGACCAGATCGCCCTCTCCACGCAGCAAACAACTATCACGATCCTCCAGATTCGCACCCAGCGACGCCGGTGCCAGTCCACCGCAATTGCCCCCACCCGGGCTCGCCGCAATCAGGGTACCCTGCACTGTCACGGTGCCCCCGTCGTTGTAGAGCGCCCCACCCGCCGCAGCTGCGTTTGCGGCGAGCGTCACGAACGACAGCGTCGCTGTCCCCTGCGGTCCGACCCACAGGCCACCACCCCGTTGCTGGCTGACATTGGTACTCACCGTGACGTTCGTGAATGCTGCTGTCCCGAGAATGGCGATACCACCGCCATAGGAACTCGCCTGATTCTCGGTGATCGAACTTGCCGACATCGTCAATTGCCCACCATTCCGCACCACGATGCCGCCCCCGAGCTGCCCCGCGGTGCTCCGCCGCACCGCAGTATCGGTCACGGTCACCTTTCCGGTCTCGAGCACCAGCAACCCGCCTGCGTCGCTCACCGCCTGGTTGTCGACGAGCTGGGCACGCTGGATGTCCGCCTGGGCAGCCACTGCGATCCCCCCGCCGGACCCGCTCGTGCTGTTGGCCTCGATCGTTACGCTCGTGAGGATCACCTTACCGAGCCCGGTAATCCCGCCCCCATCGAGTACCGCCTGGTTGTTGCGGACGACCGTACCGCCGAGGAGCGTGAGTGTCTTGCTCCCCTCGTGGTAGATACCGCCCCCAGCGGCCTGCGATTGATTACCTTCGATCGTCGCCCCCTCGAGGACGAACTCCCCCTGGTTCCAGATCCCGCCACCATCCTGTGTCGCCGCATTGTTCTGCACGATCAGGCTACGCAGGCGCCCGTTTCCGATGTTTGCGAGCCCACCACCCAATCGCGCCCGATTGGTTCGAATGATCACCGTATCGGGCGAGCTGAGATCCAGCGTGCCGCCGTTGGCGATCCCGCCACCCGATCCGGCCTCAGCCAGGTTGTTCTCGATCACTGTCCGCGAAAGCGCGACCGTCCCGGCGTTGGCGATCCCACCACCATCGCCGTTCTCTGCCACGTTATTCGCGACAGTTCCGCCGACAACTTCGACATTCCCCGATCCCACGACGGCGATGCCGCCACCATCGTGCGTCGCCTGATTGTCCCGAATCGCGCTGTCCAGGATCGTGAGCATGCCCTGATCGGTCGCGATCCCACCACCGTTGGATGCCTCGTTGTTCGCCACCACTGCGTTCCGGAGTGTGAGCTGCCCCTTGGCGACCCAGACCCCACCGCCACGACCGCTGTCTCCTTCGACCACATCAGCGGGTACCGCATTCCCCTGCACCAGCGTGCCCTGCAGCTCGACT
>BEID01000228.1 GCA_002898975.1 bacterium HR27
CGATACCTGTGTTCCCCGACGTGGCGTCGAGCAGGCGCTTTCCGTTCCCGAGTGCGCCCGAGCGAAATGCTTCCTGCACGATACGGTAGGCCGCGCGATCTTTCACCGAGCCACCAGGGTTGTACCACTCCGCTTTCACGAGCAGCTGAACACCCTCGGCAACCCCGTACTCTGCTGGGAGCCGTTGCAAGCAGAAGAGCGGAGTGTTCCCGATTCGTTCCGTGAGCGCCTCGCCGAGCCGGCAACGCATCGAGGGTCCCATCGATCCGTCCCCTCCGCCTCGTTCGCGCTCCATCTTGCCACAGAGACGAGCCAACGGCTGGGGCCCTAGCCCACGAGTCCATTCCTGAGAGCGCGGAACGCACCGGGAGGTGCGTAGTAGGATAAGCCCGTAAGGGAGGAGCTGGCCCGAACGCTGCGTCCGCCAGAGCGAAGAGAGGCGAACCGAGTGCAAACGCGCGTCCTGAATGGTCGTTATCGACTCGATGAGCCGATCGGTGAGGGCGGGATGGCCGTCGTCTATCGCGGTTACGATCTCGTCCTCGATCGCCCTGTCGCGATCAAAGTGCTGCGTGGCCAGTTCGCAGCGGATGCAAGCTTCCTCCGGCGCTTCGAACGCGAAGCGCAGGCAGCTGCCCGTCTCAGTCACCCGAACATCGTGAGCGTCTACGACGTCGGGCGCGACGACGGTACCCGCTACATCGTGATGGAGTACGTTCCCGGCAAGACGCTCAAGCAGCTCATCCTCGAGCATGCCCCCTTTTCGCTCGACGAGGCCATGCACATCGTCCGCCAGGTAGCCGCAGCGCTCGATTACGCCCACCAGCATGGCCTCGTGCACCGCGATATCAAGCCACAGAACATCCTCGTCGACGAGCGTGGATTCGTGAAAGTGACCGACTTCGGGATCGCCAAGGGGCTCACCGACGTGAGCCTCACCGAAGCGGGTTTCGGAATGGGTACTGTCCACTACGTGTCGCCCGAGCAGGCGCGCGGTGAGCCAGCGACCCCCGCCTCGGACATCTACGCACTCGGCGTGGTCCTCTACGAGATGCTGACCGGGCGCCTTCCCTTCGATGCCGACAATCCGATCGGTCTCGCCATGCAACACGTCCACGAGGCGCCACCTCCGCCACGGCAATTCAATCCGAACATCCCGCCGGCGGTGGAGGCGATCATCCTGCGCGCGCTGGCCAAGGATCCCCGCCAGCGTTTTCCGACGGCTGGTGCACTCGCCCAGGCGCTGATGCACTGGCGTCAATACGTCCCGGGGAGCACACCCGCTCCCCCGCGCGGCGGTATGCCACCGCGGGTCCCGGCCGGCCGGGCCAGAGCCCGTGGCTCGCCACCACCGGCCGGTCCGTCCAGCCGGGCCGGCGACATCGGCTGCGCGACCTGGCTCGTGGGCAGCGCCATCCTCGTTGGGATCGTCGCACTGGTCGTGCTCGCCTTCCAGCTCGTCGATCTCCGCGCGCTCACCGGCAGCGACGAATCCCCGAATCCCTCGCCGACAGTCGCTGTCCTCGCGCCCAGTCCGACGCCAGCAGCCACCCCGAGCCCGGTCGTCACACCGACCAGCCTACCGACCCCGACGACCGAACCGACGCCGAGCCCGACGCCGACACCCGAAATGGCCCGTGTCCCTGATCTCGTCAACTCGACTCTCCGGCAGGCCGAAGCAGCTGCCGCGGCTGGCGACTTCCAGCTCGAGGTCGAGGAAGTCTTCGATAACGTCGTCCCGGCCGGAACAATCGTCCGGCAAGATCCGCAACCGGGAACGCTTGCCGAAAAGGGCAGCACCGTACGGGTATGGGTCAGCAAGGGTCCCGAGTGGATCACCTTGATCGGCTTGGCCGGCAAGCCCTACACCGAGGTGCTCCAGCAACTCCAAGGTCTGCCGGTCACGGTAGAGAAGGTGGAAGAAGGAAGCCGGACAGTTCCGGAAGGCTACGTCATCCGGACGGAACCCGCCGAACAGGTCCGCAACGGGGGTACCGTCAAGGTCTACGTCAGTGTTGGAGACCGCGTTCGCGTGCCCGATCTGTACGGGAAGCCGTATCAGCAAGCAGTCATCGAGCTCGAGCGTGCTGGCCTCGTCGTTCGCAACGTCACGCCGATGACCTGCGAGCAGATTACCGCTAGCTTCCCCTCGTTCGACTGCGAGCAGTTCCCCGACGGTGGGGTTGTGAGCGCGACGCTCCAGTGGAACAGTTGGGTTCCGCGCGGTTCGCCGATCAACATCGCTTTCTACCAAAAGCAGCAGAACGGCTCGCAGTGAGGCTGCATGGTGCGTGGCGCACGCGCCCTCGTACGACTCCTGGGCGGACTCGTCCTCGGGCTCCTGACGATTCTGCTCCTGCTTCACCACCAAGCGAGTCCGCGTGTCGTCGTGGGAGGCGCCGGAAACACGCTCAGCACGATTCTGGTGTTCGATGGCCGTGTCATCGTGCTCGGTAGCGGATCGACATCCAACGACAGCGTCGAACTCGCCGACCGTACGACCCTTCCCTGGCAACGTCCCTATGATCTCCTCATCGTCCCAGCCTGGGATACCGATCAGGTCACTGGAGCGATCGGTTTCGTCGAGCGTCGCGCAGTGCGGTCAGTCATCGTCGCTGGCTCGCCAAACAACGACCCTGCGTGGACAATTTTGGAACGCATGGCAACTGCTCGCGGTCTCCGCTTTTCGCTGCTGACCGATCCGTTCGTCGTTCCACTCGGCAACGAGAGCGTGCTGGAGGTCTTCCCTCGGCAGGATGTGCTGCTGGCCTGCTTGCGTGTGGGCGTCGTTCGGATCAGCCTCGTCGACGTGGCAACGCAGGCAGAGTACGCGGATCCCTGTGGACGCGCCGCCGCTGTAGTCGCGTTTCGCCAGGGCGTCCGCCTGGGTGCTCCGCTCGTCCTCCGCCCCGAACCGCGACGAGCGACAGATCTCGCGCCGGTCGCACCGTACGAGATCCAGCTTGGACGCGGCGAGCGCGTCGAGCTGCGCATCGCGAACGGGGAACTACGCGTCCCGCTCGCGACCCTAGTCAGTCTTCCGGAATCCACTCCGATCGCGCCGTAACGGTACGACCCTGCTCGCCAGCTTCCCGGGAAGCCTGGTCTGGTCCCGGACGTTCTGCACGAAACCAACGTGCTTGTCGCGCCTGCCACTGGGCTCGCAGCGTGCCGAACCGCAGCAGCGCACCGAGCGTGAGCAGGAACGCGCTGATCGCCAGTACCTGCGCCCAGCCCAGCTCGACCACACCGCGGAGAACGACTTCACGCAGCGTCGCGACGATACCCAACTCGACCATGAAATCGACAGCGACCCGGTGTTCCTCCAGGTAGACGATGAGCAAGCGCATCAGCTCGACCATGACGAGCATGAACAGCACTTCGGCGATGACGACTCGAAAGTCCAGGGAGGGTCCGAAGAGATGGTCGCCGAGAATTAGGAGCGTTCGGATCATCAGACCGAACAGGACGATGACGAGCGCGACGACAAGAATATCTTGCGCAGCCTCCAGAAAGCGCCGCGACACTCGGTGAATTTCGGTGTGGGGTACCTGTTCTCGATTGCCGGTTGTCACCCTCGGCTCCCCAGTCATCCAACGCGAGCGCTACTCGCCTCCGACTCGCCGATGTCAACCACAATTGCAAGAACGTGCTTTACCACGAAATCGTACTCGAGACCGGCTGGACGCCGTCAGGCAGAACAGACACTCACTCGGGCGGAATCTCCTGGAACGCATACTCGATGCGAATCCCCCGGCGAGCCTGAATCGTCTTGGCCAGCCAGTAGACGAGCGCCCCCACGATGAAGACAGCGACCGTCAGCACCTGCACGTTCGGGTAATGGGCGAGCCCGACGAATGGGTCGAGCCAGAACACGACCTCGCACACGAGCAAGCTGACAACTGCCAGTGCTCCCACGATTGAGAT
>BEID01000229.1 GCA_002898975.1 bacterium HR27
TCCATCCGCTCGGTGAGCGCATGGAGCAGATTCGTTGTCTCCCGCTGCTGCGCTGCCAGCTCCTCGACGATCCGGCTCAGTTCGGCTAGTCGCGTATCGACCAGGGCGAAGCGTTCCCCGATGACGCGAAAACCGTCCTGCACGGTCTCGGCCAGCCGTCCGAGCAGCGTCGTCAGCTGGCCGATCTGTTCGGCGAACTGCACGAGCTCTGGCCCGAAGATGAGTTGAGCGAGTTGCCGACGGAGCTCGGGATCCTGCCGGATCCGTTCGAGGAGCTGTTCCACCACGTTGTCGATCGCCATCTGCGTGTCGCCTCCCTCGTATCGAGCATACAACGGCGGACGGCCGATGAAAGCAAGGCTACCATATCGCCGCTCAGTCGACCAAGCGTGTGTGGTCGAACACGTCGCCGCGAGCACCATCCCAATGCTCGCGCTGCCGGTGCGAGCAACTTCCGTCGAGCCGCAACGGGTGCGCTCGCGCTGCCGCTCGACGGCCAGGAACCGGTACAGGACGACGCGCGGCGCGCGGATATCGACTTCCGGTACGGGTGCCTCGCTCCTCGCCTACCGGGCCACTGCCGCTCGGCTCGCCTCGGCCAGGCGCGGCAGGAGCCGCACGTAGGCGCGTGCCATCGTCCGGAAGTCTTCGATCCGGTACGACTCGTTCGGCGCGTGCACGCGGTTGTCCGGCATCCCCCAGGCGAAGAAGAGCATGTCGGCCCCCAGCTCGCGCTGGAACACCTCGGCCACCGGGATCGTGCCGCCGACGCGGGTCATCAGCGGCTCCTTCCCGTACAGCTCGCGCAGTACCTCGCGGGCAGCGGCGAGAGCCGGGTGATCGCGCCGGATCGCGAACGGGCGAGCCGACCCGGGGAAGCGGGTGACGCGCACCTCGGCCCAGGGCGGGCAGTGTGCCTGCACGTGCCGCTCGATCAGGTCGAGAATCTCTTCGGGATCCTGGTCGGGAACCAGCCGGCAGGTGATCTTGAGGTGCGCCTCGCAGGAGGTCACCGTCTTGATTCCCTCGCCCTGGAAGCCGCCCCAGAAGCCATTGAGATCGAGCGTCGGACGAGCCCAGGCGCGCTCGAGCGGCGTGTACCCCGGCTCACCCCAGAACGTCTTCGCCCCCACGTTGGCCAGGAACTGCTCCGGATCGAACGGGACCGCAGCGATCTCCGCCCGCTCCTCCGGTGAGAGTTCGCGCACCTTGTCGTAGAACCCCGCGATCGCCACTCGCCCCTCCGGCGTGTGGAACGTCGCGGCCAGCTGCACCAGCGTCTGGACCGCATTCGCGATCACCGCGCCGTACTGGCCGGAGTGCATGTCGGTCGCGGCGGTGCGGAGGTCGACTTGGCAGGCGCAGGTCCCTTTGGAGGAGAGTGTGAGAGACGGCTGGTCGTGCCCGTACATGCCGCCGTCGGCCGAGATCACCACGTCGCAGGCGAGCAACTCGCGGTACTGCCGGATCGCCGCAGCCATGCTCGGCGAGCCGATCTCTTCCTCACCCTCGAAGAAGAACTTGAGATTGATCGGCGGCTGACCGATAATCCCAACGAGAGCCTCGATTCCGCAGAGCGCAGCGAACAGGTTGCCCTTGTCGTCCGAAGCGCCGCGGGCATAGAGGCGACCGTCGCGCAGCGTCGGCTCGAAGGGAGGTGTCTCCCAGAGATCCAGGGGGTCGGGTGGTTGCACGTCGTAGTGGCCGTAGACGAGAGCAGTGGGCAGGGAGGGATCGACCGGCCAATGGCCGAAGACGATCGGGTTCCGCTCCGTTTCGAGCAAGCGCACGTCCGGGACGCCGAGTGCCCGCAGCCGGGCTGCCACCCATTCGGCTGCCCGCTGGACGTCCGCCTGATGCTGCGGCAGTGCGCTGACGCTCGGGATCCGCAAGAGATCCTGCAACGCACCGAGGTGCTCCGCTTCGTGCTCGGCCAGGTACGCATCGCACCGCTGAACCAGCTCGTCCATCGTCGGCCCCCTTTCCGGAGCGGAGTATCGCAGACTCGGTGCGATCACGCAGCACGGGAAGACCAGTATTCCCGTCGCTCTGCCATCCTGCATGGTGTGCATTCGCGTCGAGGAGGGAGAGGGCGATGATGCGAGGGTGGTTCCTTGATCTGGGGCGTGGGCTGGAGGCGATCGGAACAGCACTCGATGCGTTGCCGCTCCGGCATGAGGGAACCGTCGCGCTCGGGGAAGGGAGGCTCGTCGCGTGATGCGCTGTGCCGCCTGCGGACAGGAGCTGGTAACCGGTATGCGCTTTTGCCCGGCCTGCGGCCGCCGGGCCGAGAACGCTTCGTCAGTGCCTGGACGGGTCGAGGCCGGGTCCGAGGCACCGGCAACCGAACCGCTCGCCGACGAGAGCGAGCGACGGGAGGAAACGGAACGCATCGTGATCGACGCGTCACCGGTTGCTGGTGCAGCCGACCCTCGCGAGCCGGTACGCGTCTCTTCCGCTCCCAGCGAACCGAGCACAGTCTCCGAGTCGAGAACGACTCCACCGTCTCGCCGGATCGTCACGCTCCTCGGTGTGCTCAGCGGCATCCTGGCGCCCGCCCTCTTGGCCGGCGGTGTTCTGGCGTACGTGTAACTAGATCGGCGGGCTGACCGCGAGGCGACGCTCCGCGGGCAAGTGGCGAGCCTCACCCAGGCGAACCTCGACTTCCAATCGCAGGTCGAAACACTCACCGGCGAGCGCGACCGTATGGCCAGCGAGCGCGATGGGCTGGCGGCCGAACGTGATCGCCTGCTCGCCCGCGTGGACGAACTGGAGAAGACGAACGCGGAGCAGGAGAAGCGGATCCAGGAACTCACCGGGCAGGTGGAAGAGCAGAGTCGACAGCTCAGCCAGGCACGCGAGGAAGCGACGCGCCAGCAACAGCGGGCGGAAACGGCTGAAGAAGTCGGAACTATCCTCGCGCAGGTCGTGCTCCTCGATGACGAGATTCATGACGAGTTCGACAATCTCCTCGATGCGATGGCAGACATGCAGGAGGCGTACCGGTACGCTGATCGCATCGGATTCGCCAATGCTTACCAACGTGGACTCGAGTCAGCGCGACGCCTCGATCAGTTGTTCGCCCAGCGCGACCAGCTGCTCGCGCAGCTCGGCTACTAGGAGGGGCGCATGGGGCGGGCGAACTGGTTCCTGCTCGTCGCAGTGATCCTCGCAGGCGTGTTGGCGTTCACGCTCGGCGGCCTGGCGGTCGCGCGCTGGCGCGCACCGACAGTGCCCCCGACGCTCGATCCGCGGGTCGTGCTCACGGTCACGCCGGTGCCGACGGTACCACCGCTCCCGGCGGTGCCAGCCACACCGTCGGCGTCGCCCACCGCTGCGGCGCGTGCTCCGACTACGGTGGGTGTCCAGGATCTCTCGGCGACAGTGGCCCGTGCCTTGCGCGGCGTCGTCCAGGTGCGGACGGCGGATGGGCTCGGCACCGGTTTCGTCTGGTCGCGCGACACTGGCCGGACACTCGTCATCACGGCTGCGCATGTCGTCGCGGGCTCGACGAGCGTGCAGGTCATCGCGCCCGATGGGACAGCGCATCCAGCGACCGTGCTGCAGCGTGACGAGCGGCGTGATGTGGCGGTGCTCGAGGCGCCAGCGCTGGCTGGGGTGGAGGCGCTGCCGCGCGGTCAGTCGCACCAGCTCCCGCTCGGGAACTCGCTCACGGCGCTCGGCTACGCGCTAGGCGACCAGCTGCTCGGCGAGCCGACGGTGACGCGCGGTGTCCTCTCTGGTCGGCGCACCTTCGATGGGTTAGAGTTCCTCCAGACCGACGCAGCCCTGAACCCCGGTGTCAGCGGCGGCCCGCTGCTCGACGAGCAGGGGGCGGTCGTCGGGATGGCGATCGGGGTGCTCGCCTGGGCTGGCGAGATCCCGGCGCAAAACCTCAACTTCGCGATCGCGATCGAGGAAATCG
>BEID01000230.1 GCA_002898975.1 bacterium HR27
GGTCGGTGCGATCGAGTTGCGGAACTCCATCGTCGCGTTGACCTCGTTCACCAGAAGCCCTCGCTCCGGATGCTCCAGCACGTCGACCGCCAGCACACCGCCGCCGACGACCCGTGCCACGCGGCTGCACAGTTCGGCCAGCTCCGGTGTGACCGGGCAGTTGGAAGCCGCCGCGCCCCGAGCCGTGTTCGTGACCCAGTGGTTCGAGCTTCGATAAATGGCGCAGATCGTCTCCTCACCGACGACGAAGGCCCGGATATCGCGTCCCGGCTTGGGTACCCACTCCTGGATGTAGATCGTCCCGTGGTGGAACCCACCGAGCAGCCGCTTGTGGCGCAGCAGCTCCTCGGCTGCGCGCCGCGAGTTCACGCGCGCCAGGAGGCGCCCCCACGAGCCCAATGGCGGCTTGATGACGACCGGATAACCCAGCTCGTCGGCAGCCGCCAGCGCTTCTTCCAGGCTGAACGCGACCATGACCCGCGGCTGGGGAATACCGGCCCCAGCCAGGAGCGCTGTCGTGCGGAGCTTGTCGTTGCAGATCTCGAGCACGCGCGTCGAATTGACGACCGGGACACCCCAGGCCTCGAAGATGCTCGCCACGTGCAGGCCGCGTTGCTGGCTCACCGAGCGACCGACTACGACGTCGTACGACGGCGGGGGCGCGGTGACCTCCAGCCGGACGTGCCGGTCGAGGATACGCTCGACGACCGCACCACGCTGCTCGAGTGCCGCGATCAAGAGGCGCTCTTCGGTTCGCAACAGGCCATAGACGATACCGACTCGTACCCGCTCCACGACGATCCTCCGACTCCACCAAGCTCCAGCCACATCAGCACGACGAGACGAACAGCGGATCAGGCCGAACGTTTCGTCCCGCGTTTGTGTGGCTGCGCTCCGTGGGTCGTCTGGAGCCGGGACACAGCGATCGTCAACACCGGGGACACGTGCCGAATCGGGGAAACCGGTCCGGAGACAGCCACGAGCCCGGCCAGGAACGTACCGGGTTGGCTGGACCCGGTACAGGCCGGCGCTTCGACCACACTCGCCAAATGCTCGCTGCCGCTCCGTTCCATGCGTAGTACTCCAGGAAACTGAAAACCGCTCACCCCGGCGGGGGCGAGCGGTGCCGTCTCGCGGTACCACCCCGCTTCGCCGCGCCCTCACGGGCCGCGGCCTCGACCACTCGGCCGCTCGGCCGAGTGCAGCCCGATAACGGGGGCCACCGTCGTCGCCTACCCCGCGCTCCGCGCGGATCGGGACGCAGCTCCGAGGCCTTCTTCCCCAACGGTAACGGGCCGCCTTCCCACCACCCGCGGCTCGCTGGACCGATCCCGCTGGGTACTCTCCTCTTCGCCGCCTTTGCGGCGCTCGGTTGTTCACCGCTTTTAGCCTACACGGAAACCGTCTGCCTGTCCAGCTTGTCCCGTGCGCTGGAGGCGGACAAACTACGGCCCGCTCGACGGCCGCTCGCTTCCTCTTTTCCGGTGGAGCGACCCGCCGCAGGTCTGGACGCATCTTGTGTCGGGTCGTGGAGGCTGCTGCCCAAGAACGCACGCCTTGACTCGCAGCGGCCGCTGGCCGATACTTGGGAAGAGAAGGCCGGGGGTGGCCCACCTGTTGCGCAGCGAGAGGAGAGACGATCGTGCGTCTGTTCACGATCGGCTGGATAATTACCTTGCTCGTCGCGGGAACGGTGCTGCAGACCCAGGCTGCACCACGCTGGTGGCAGCCACAGGGGCAGCTCCGCTGGCATATCCAGTTCACCGGTCCGCTCCGAATCCCGCGGAATGCACACGTCGTCATCCTCGATCTCTTTGAAACCGATCCGGCCACGATCCGATCGCTCCATCGCCAGGGCAAACGGGTCGTATGTTACCTCAATGCCGGTGCCTGGGAAGACTGGCGACCCGACGCTGGGGCGTATCCGCCTCAGCTCCTCGGTAACGACTATGACGGTTGGTCGGGCGAACGCTGGGTGGATATCCGCCGCATCGATCTGCTCGGCCCACTGCTCGAGGCCCGCCTCGACCTCTGCCGCGCCAAGGGGTTCGACGGCGTCGACCCGGACAATATGAACGGTTTTCAGAACGACACTGGCTTTCCGCTCACCCAGACCGACCAGCTCCGTTTCAACCGCTGGCTGGCTGCCGAGGCACATGCCCGGGGACTCGCCATCGGTCTCAAGAATGACGCTGAGCAAGCCCGCTTACTTGTCGGCGACTTCGACTGGATCCTCGTCGAGAGCTGCAGCGCTCAGGGCTGGTGCGACCTCACTGCCCCATTCCGCCAGGCCCGCAAGCCGATCCTCGCGCTCGAATACGTCGAAGATGGCATGACGAAGAGCCGCCTGTGCACGGTCGCCCAACAGTACGGGCTCAGCGCCCAGATTAAGCGACGCCAGCTCGATGCCTGGTCGCAGCCCTGCTGGTCATGAGGACCGTCACACGATCGGCCGATAGGCCGCTGGATCCAGCGGTATTTCGATGACGAACGGGACCCCTCGCTGGGTCGCCTCCCGCGCCTGCTCCGCTGCCGCAGCGAGTTCGTCGATCGTCCGCGCCACCGTGCCGGCACACCCGCACGCCCGTGCCACCAGCACGCTGTCGATCGGCTCGAAGTCGACCCCGTACCGTGGGAGCCCTCGGTTCTCCTGCCCGATCTGGATGAGCGAGTACGAGCGATCGGCGATCACCAGGACGATCACCGGCGCACCCACCCGCCGGGCTGTCTCCAGTTCCTGGCAGACCATCGAGAACCCACCGTCGCCCAGCACCGCGAGCACCGGCGCGTCCGGTCGCGCCAGCTTCGCCCCGATCGCTGCTGCCAGCCCGTACCCCATACCGGAAAGACCGTTCGACATCCAGAACGTCTCCGGATGCCGGCTCGGCCAGAACTGCCCGAAGAGATACTTGTGCGAGCCGACATCGGTGGTCACGATCGTCTCCGGCGGCAGCACCCGAGCCAGCGCCGCGACGATCCGCACCGGTGCGAGCCCCTGCGCCGGTGCGCGACTCCGCCCCGCGGCGATCGCCGCACGTTCTTCCTGGATATCCCGGAACGGTCGCTCCCAGTTGCGCGGCGGCGTCAGCTCGTCGAGCGCTGCCAGAAGCGCACCGTGCTCGACCAGGAGGACCTCGCGTCGCGGCAGCACGCCGGCCGCCTGGGCCGACTCCAGCACCCAGAGGATCGGCCGGTGCGCGTGCCACGTCTTGTCCACCTCGACCGGATCGAAGCCGAAGCCGACGATGAGGTCAGCGCGCTGCACCGCCTCGACCATGAGGTCGTCGATCGCCATGCCCCCGACCACACCGACGAAGTCGATCGTCGGATCCTGCTCGTCGACGAGCCCCTTTACCTTCGGCGTCACCGCAACCGGCAGCCGCCAGGCTGCCAGCCAGCGTCGCAGCGCCGGCGCATGGTCCGGGCGCACGCCGAGCCCGAGGACGACGAGCGGACGCTCCGCCTCGCCCAGGCGTCGCGCCAGTTCCTCGGCCGCTACCCGGGCTTCCACCGGCGAGCTGATCGCCTGCACCGACCACGCTTCGTCGCTCACCAGCCGGGCCGGCTGCACGGCATCCTCGGCCGAGAGCGTGAGGTAGGCCGGTCCTTGCGGCTCGGCTGTCGCCGCGGCGAGCGCCCGTCGCACGACCCGGTGCGGATCGAGCGGCGTCACCGCTTCGCCATGCTTGACGATGGGACGATACACCTCGTGGAGCGGTAAGCGCTGGTGGGTGTGACTGGGTGGCCAGCTAGCAGGAAGGTCGGCCGTGATGGCCACGAGCGGTTCGCGGTCGAGCCAGGCATTGGCCAGCGCCAGCATCAGATTGGCAGCACCGGGGCCGAGCGTCGCGACCGCAACCCCGGCCGTGCGCCGGAGTTTCCCGTAGACCCCAGCCGCGATCCCAGCGACCGCCTCGTGCCTGCA